>JAITIP010000026.1 GCA_031279415.1 Candidatus Endomicrobium procryptotermitis
TTAACGCCAATTTTTTTATCCAATCCGCAACTTCTTTTTGCGCATTTTTCGCGCCGTAACCAGAAAAAGCCGCACCTTTCAGGACGGTCGATTTCGGAACAAGCTTTGCCGTATCAGAAACGCATTCAATATTCCACTGCCGCCATGCGGTGAATAAGAAGCACTGGTTAACGGCAGGAACGAAATGCGAGCGACTTATCCTTTTTTATTATTAGCCTATGCCTCGCACTTGCTGTGGAAAACAACTTAATCGTCATTGCCGCAAAAGCGGAATGCAAGTTGAAAAATGGATTGCGGCTCGGGGTCCGCAATGACGACAAAAGGTTCAATTATCCCCGCAGATGACAAACGCAATGACAACAACGACAACATCAATAACAGCAACGGCAACGGCAAAAGCAAAGTGGGTTGATGACACCTTCAAGAAAGTCTGCAGCTTGCTGCGTGGAAACGCTTAGTCATCATTCCTGTTAGCCGCCATTCCCGCGAAAGCGGGAATCCATAAGCACAGCAGAGACCGCACAGCTTAATGTGCGGAGGATACTGGTTTCAGGGGGACGCACGGATTATCTGAACTCTGAACTTTGTTTTTTATTATTACACCCACTGTTATTTTTACGCGGCGGATAACAGGTTCTTAAGCTCTCTTACATCGAACTGTGACATATTTTCTTTGTTTATGCCTACATTCAGTCTGACTTCCGCTATCGCGGGTATCAGCTCTATTATTGCGCTTAACGCGGTATTATCTTCGCTCATGAACGCTTTTTCAGCGAGAGCGTTTACTTCTTCGGCAAGTCTGGACTGAAGCTCTCTGGAGAATTTTTTATCCAAGTCAGCGCCTTTTAGGTTTGAAGCGGACTGGTAAATCTGCTGCCTTACCCGCTCTTTAAAAGTATCGGCAAGAAGTATCGCATTTCCATCAGTAACTCTTTGCTTTCCGGACATCGTCTGAAGCCTTAAAGCTTTTCCGAGCTGTTTTTCCAGCGTCTTACTCAAAATATCTCCCACAACATTTTTATTTACAAGAAACTTTTCGAATATTCCTTCAAGATAAGCTTTTTGAAGAGCCAGCACTTCGTCCTTATCTTTAACATTTCGGACGATATCGTTAAGATAAACGTTCACGGCATGCACCGCGGGCAGGTTTAAAGCGTTCCTGACAGCCGCGATATTGCCCACATTTAAAAGATTCAGAAGGTTTACCAGATTCTCATCGCCGATTTTTTCAAGATTTTTGAAGTTGTCATTTGCAAGATTATACGCGGAGCGCTTTACCGTATCAGTGGTATATTTATTTGCGCTTATCGCATCGAAAATCGCGGATTTTTTTAGGATTCTGACAATCCAAACCCTGTCAACCATGGAACTGTCGCCGGCTGAAATCTTTCTGACAATTTCGCTGTTGTTAAGAATCTTTATGTTCTTTGTTTGACGGAGTTTACTTATAAGTTCTTGCGAACCCGAGTAGCCTTCAATTACGGAAGCCTCTTCAATTGTCGCCAGCGCAAAATCATAAACCGACAATTTATTTTCAGAGGTATTATAAAGAATCCCGTCAAAACCGATAGTCCTGTACTCGCTTGATACCGCAGACACATCCTGCTTCATGTCTCTGTGATCGGCAATTATTTTTATACCGTTGCGCCGCGCCGCTGCGAAAAACTCTTTTATTGTCGGTCCGTCAAGGTTATTTTTTAAAACATCGTAAGAAAGAATTATCTGCCCGTTTCCGATTTTCTGGAAATCGCTGAGCACTTTGTCCAAATCTTCAGGAGTCTTAACATCATCTAAAAAGTAATATATATTTTCTACCATTGCCATCGCGTCGGCATCGGCAATATCTCTCACGCCCGTCATATAAGTGAACTCGGCACCTTCTGAAGAAGAAGCGTCTTCGGCGGACAGGCTTGCCCTGACGGTTCCGCCTTCATAACTGAAAGAGGTTTCAACGGCGTTAAACTCCATATTAAACCATCTTGCGTCAAACTTCGCATCTAAAGTTTTTCCGGTAGCCTTCTTTACGAGTTTCGAAAGCTCAGCTCTGATTCTGGGATTATCACCTTTTAGCGTGTCTTCTATTTCTTTTAAACCCGCGCCTTCTGCAAAAATCACGAAATTATCGGAAGCAGCACTCATCCAGACACTTTTTCCGTTTATTTTGACTCCCGTGTTTTTGAATTTAAAATCTTTTTTTCTTAACGGCATTTTGTTTATTATGAAAACAGGAACGGTTATGCTGCCGTCTTTGTCGGTTATCCTATACGCTTTCAAATCTTCCACAGACAGACTCTCTTTTACAAAGCTGTAGCGCACCGCTATAGAGTTATTAATGATATTTTTTCTCAATGACGAAAACGCCTTAAACGCTGCCGCCAATGCCAGCGGAACCGATAAAACAAAAGCTAAAAGTCCGGCAAATAAGGACATGACTGTGGAAAGCGGACTAGATGACTCTTTTTTCTCCTGCTGCAAAGACAACGGCTCTGTTTGCACGGATTCATTTTTTTCAAGAGTGTTCAATATATTTTTCTCAGCTGCATCATCGGAAAATGCCGCGGCAGGCTTTGTTATAGCATTTCCCGTTATCAAGTCCGTTTCAAGATTTATGTTCTGCTGTGTCACATCATTTAATACGTAGCCCGCCTTTGCCTCCTTTGCCATCTTTGCCTCTGCAACGTTTAAAAGGGGTGTGCTGAAAAACAAATTCGTCAAGATAAAAATGCAAGCAATGATTAAAGTTCTTTCTATCATTTTAATCAAAGCAGAATGGCCTTTGTCAGTTTTAGCACCTGTGTTTCTTTTATAAACGTTTTCGACAAAATCTTTTATGGAATCTATGTACTTTTTCTTGTCTTTCATTGCGATCTGCACATATTCAGATTCGTCGCTTCCAGTGTACTTGACTATAAATTCTGTGCTGTTATCTCTCACAAACGTAAATTGCAGCTGTCTTAGAAAATCGACAATATCAATATTGGGATATTTTTCATGCAGCAACACTGCCGCGGCAGTGAAAAACATTTCCGCTTCAACGGTATTAAGAAAATCATTGCCCAAATCTTTATGAGTAGAGGCATCTTCCAAAAATATCTTGCTTTGTTCGATAAGCTCAGAGAGTGTTTCCTCGCTTATAAGACGTCCATCGTATGACGAATCTTTAAAAAGCAATGATTTTAAAATAGAACTTCTATACGGATGTCTGCTCAAAGTAAATAAGGCATACAATCTAAATGCTGGCGGCTGCTTTTTATCCGTAATAATATTGTACATCCATTTTAAATTTCTTCCTGCTGCTTTGATATAAAGCGATACGAATTGTCGTTTTGCAATACCGTAATCCGTCAGATAACCAAATAAATATTTCGTACTATAACTGTTCTCTGCTGCATATTTAACGGCATCAAACTTATCGTCACCGATAAAATCTTTAAAATACTCTATAGGAACCGATCCGACATTTTTTATGTATTCTCCGATAAAAATTTGCTTTGTAACATAGCTGTACTTATCAGAATAAACAATGTCTCCTGCTAATGTGCGCACATACCCAGCCTCTCTGTCTTCATCCTCTCTGTCTTCATCAGAAAAGGTTAAAAGTACGTCAATGATCTCTTTTTGGAGGTTAAATAATGCAGGTTTGTCTTGTTCGATTTTTCCTTTTTCCAAAAGAACGTCATTAAATTTTAAGAAAAAGTCCAGCATTTCTCTTTTCTTCACATCCAAACCTTCATTTGCGGCTATTGTTATCAAAAATGCCTGAAAGATATTTGAGTTTGCCATTTCTTTATAAAAACCGTAAATAAAATCTATCAGCCTTTCGCATTCGTTTATTTTCTTGCGTTTTATAGCTTCTAAACACAGCCTTTCAAAAAATATTTTCATTTTTGCTTTTATGCGATTGCTGTCTTTATAAAATTTTGCATTTTCGAAAAGAGCGGCAATCTCATCGCCGTTGTCGGTAAATTGGTCGATATAAGATTTGATGTCCGGATTTTCCAAAGAATTAAATTCGTCAAAAAGCTTATCCAGCTTTTCTGCGCTAAACGGAGTAAACGTCAAATTGTATAATTTCTTATGAAAAAGTTCTTCAAGCAAGTTATTGAACGCGTGTACGACAATGCCGAAAAAAACCATCGCTGCCGCAGCAACTGACGACAAAATCGCGGTATTTACAATAATCGTCAACAGTCCTGGCGCCGTCCACGGAAGCACTAATGCAACGCTTGCCACGACTGCCGCCGCAAGAGCGCCTATAACGGCTTTTACTATTCTTGTTCTCGTTGCTCTTGCCTGAAACTGCGCTTCATTAACATTGTCGTGAAGCGCCGCAAACGCTTTTGAAGGAAGGAAGAGCAAAAGTTTCAGTTCGGTCCAACCGGCATAAAAACACCTTTGTACAACATTATAGCCTCTTTCAACAGCAGTCTTTTCAACGCCGGGCAGCATCAGCATCAGCTTCAATCTTAATCCGTAGTCTCCCGCTGTTACACGTGGTAGAAATTTAATGCCTACCAAAGCTTCTTTATCTAAAAAGTTCAACTGTAATTTCTCCTTTACAAAATCTAAAAATCTCGTTTTACTGACTTTGTTGGCAAGTTTTTTAGCTGCCGACCTTATAACAAGCAGTTGTACAATATTCTTATCATATTCAGGATATTTATTGATAATCTCATCGACAATCTTATCGACAATTTTTTTAAAACTCTCGTTCCATAAAGCCATAGCATTTGTTTCCTTTGTCATAAGGGTATCAATATCGCTAAGCAATTTCTCTTCTTTGCTCAACTGTTCTATATTTATAGCTCCACTATCACTAGTAGACACTGTTGGAAAATACTTCAGAAAAATTATTAAACTTTCGAAAGTTTTGGACAAAAACATTTTCTTATTCTTATCGTTAAAAAAGTCTATTATTTCTCCAATAGTATCATCTGAACTCATATCGCCTTTATAGCGTCCATGCCACAATTTCAACGTTTCTTGTATCGAAGCAAACATTCCTTCCGCTTCGGCATACCTTTCCTCTGACATCTCTGATATCAATGAATTCAACTCTTCGATCTGTTTATTGACTTGATCTTTCACGTTTAGCGCCTCAAAAGCGGCTTTGAAAATTTTGTTACTTTTTTTTGTTGCTTTTACTGTTTGGATACTCGCAATCCTAAATGTACCTTGATCATCGGGAGAGTTTAAGTATATTACGGAAAGAGGATTTTTTTTATTAACATCATCTGAAAATAAATATATCGAGATTTTATCGTTCGGGTCAGTCTCAATAAATATTTGATTTTGAAGAAGACCTTCGGACAAATCTTTCAGAGGTATGCCTGCCTTACGTAATATAAAATACCTTAAAGGTGTTTTAAAATAAATCTCTTTACCTATAGCCTCGAAAATCTTATTAACTTCTTCTATTTCAGTATCTTCAACTTCAATTTTTCCATTTTTTATAACTACCAGGATGTTATCAGCGGCTGCTAAATTCTGAGTAGGTTGGTCTGTTAACGTAATTTTTTTGTCTTTATTATTTTCATTGTACCTCTTAATCAAGTTTTTAAACGCTTCCTCCTTTTCAGAATGGTGGTTTTCTTCTGCATCACTGATGTCTCCATTCCCATTAGTTACTCTTATAGCATAACTTTTACCTATACCATTCCCATTAGTTGTTATAGCATAATCTTTACCTATACTCTGCAGCATCTTAATAAGTTCTTCCTCCGCTTCCTTTCCTTCAGGATGGTCTTTTCTTACATCCCCGCTTACAAAATGAAGAGCATTTTCTATATATGCCTGTATGGTGGCTTCTATCTCATTATTATTGCCTGCTAAATCTTTTAACTCTTTTAACCTCCTACTGTTCGGAACAGATTGAATGGTTATTTCTTTTTTGCTCATATCCTTTACCGTAAATTTTTTGTCTGCAGTCTGCAAAATCTCAATAACTTTTTTCACCGTTTCCTCTCTTTCAGTATCTTCTATAAAAATAACGCCGATAAAACCAAGCGGGTCATCATTATTTTTCTTGTGCAGCTGGTTTCTTCTGTCAAATATTATTTCAAGAACTTTATCAAGTGTGACGGAGTTGCCTTCTATATTAACAACTTCTATGTCTTTTATACTATTTTTCGAGTCTAAAAACTCTCGTTTAAATAGTCCGCTTTTTTCTAATTTATTTTTAACTCCTTCCCAATTGTCTGATTTTTCCCAATAAGACAAGAACTCGACATCTTTGTCTTTTTCAAGCTGAGTGATATATGCATTTTCATTTTCATTTTCATTTTTATTTTTTTTAGGAAGTTGAGAGTGAGAGGGAGATAACTTGTTCAAATATTCTATGACTCCAGCATTGCTGCTTAAATCAATCTCCACTTCAAGCAATGTATTCACCTCACCTATTCTTTCATTGTCTTCTTCCTTGTTATATGTTTCGAGTTCAAGCTTTGCCTGCGGATTCTTAACATTGTGGTAAGCATGGCTGAAAATGTTATATACGAT
>JAITIP010000027.1 GCA_031279415.1 Candidatus Endomicrobium procryptotermitis
GGTAATACTGGTCAATAGTGTGACAGCCAAAAACAGCGGAGGGAAAAAGCAAAGAAAGGTAAGCAGGGATATACTATTTATAGAGAGGAATTTAAATTTTTTAAAATCAGGAGGTCGAATGGCGATAGTGTTGCCGCAAGGTAGATTTAACAATTCAAGTGATAAGTATATAAGAGAATATATAGCGGAGAGGTGTAGGATATTGGCGGTAGTGGGGTTGCATGCAAATACGTTTAGGCCGCACACAGGTACAAAGACGAGTGTATTATTTGTGCAGAAATGGGATGATAAGAAATGCCCAAAGGTAGAAGATTATCCGATATTTTTTGGAACGATGAGGGAAGCCGGGAAAGACAATGGAGGGGAGAAGATATATGAGAGTTTTAGGGACGAACATGGGCATTTGATAGTAAAGCACGATTTATTTAACCATGAAGGGTTGACAAAAGAGGGTATAGCGGAAGCGTTTATAGAGTTTGGGAAGAAGGAAAAGTTAAGTTTTTTTTAACATCCCCTCACGGAGATGAGGGGAGCAAAGAGGAAATAGAACCTTTTGATGAAGGAAGATATAAGGAGTTATTGGAAAGGCTGGAGATAGCAGAAATAAAAAAGAGCGATATATTGTTGGATAACGAAAAATTTAGAATAGACAATGAATTTTTCAAGAAAGAATATATTAATGCATATAAGTTCGTCAAAAAGATGAAACATTCTACTATTAGAGATATTATTGCTTGTTTGACAGATTTTCATGCTAATGGCAGTTATGAGATAATTGCCCAAAACTTCAAGCTGCTTGATGAGCCTGACTATGCTTATATGGTAAGAAGTACTGATTTGGAAACGCAAAATTACGAAACAGGGGTTAAATATATTTCTGAGAATGCCTACAATTTTTTATCTAAAAGCAAAATTTACGGAGGAGAATTACTAATTAATAAAATAGGAATACCCGGAAAATCTTACTTAATGCCAAAACTTAATAAGCCAGTGTCATTAGGAATGAATTTATTTTTATTAAAACTTAAACCTAATTGCGGGGTAAACGAATACTATTTATGGGCATTTTTAAATTCAAGGATAGGGTCAAATATAATTAAACGAAAAATAAATGGAACAATGCCGTTAAGTATTGATAAAGAAGCTATAAAATCTTTATATATTCCAATAATCAATATTGATATTCAAAATAGAATTCGTTCTCTTATAATGGAGTCACAAAAAATATTTAATGACTCAAAGTCGCTTTACCGTCAAGCAGAAGAATTGCTATTAGAAGCGATAGGATTAAAAGATTTTCAACCTACAAATAAAAACAAGTCGATAAAAACATTCAAAGAATCGTTTTTAACAACAGGGCGGCTAGACGCCGAATACTACCAGCCAAAGTATGAGGAAATAATATCAAAAGTTAAACAACAGGAATATGATTTGTTAAGTAATTTAGTATCAATTAAAAAGTCAATAGAACCGGGGTCGGAGGCATACAGCGATGAAGGATTGCCGTTTTTACGCGTTTCTGATTATAACAAATTTGGGATTTCAGAGCCTGAAAAAAAGCTATCCGATAACTTTTACAATGCCAATAGAACATTGATAAACAGCCTTAAACCCAAAAAAGAAACAATACTGTTTTCCAAAGACGGCAGCGCAGGCACGGCATATCTTCTATATGAAGATGCCAATTTTATTACTTCGGGAGCTATTTTGCATTTAAACATCAAAGACAAGAAAGTTTTACCTGAATACCTAACTTTGACATTAAACTCTAAAGTAGTACAACAACAAGCCGAACACGACGCAGGTGGTTCGATTATTTTGCATTGGCGAGTAGATGAGATTAAAAAAGTCGTCATTCCTATCATTGACATAAAGATTCAACGTAAAATTGCTGAATTAATAGAAAAGAGCTTTAAACTGCGCACAGAAAGCGAACGTTTACTAAAAGAAGCAAAAGAAGCAGTAGAAAAAGAAATAACAAACTGTTAAACTTCCCCTTCTGTGAAGGGGTGCAACATAGTTGCGGGGTAGTCTTTTTTGACATTTGTTGTTTGTCATTTTTTTAAAAGGGGAATTAATGATGGGGATTGCCGCACACCTATTATAAATTTTACCATCACAAATTTAAATTGACAAACACTCCTCAAACAATAACAACAAAATATATCCCTGTTCACACGAGAATAACAAACTAGATGAAAAAGATTTTTAGAAAAACTTATGAAGAATTTTTGCCCCCTTAATTATCTAAAAGCAATTTATCCAATCAATAAAATCTCCGCTTTGTGGATTTAAGTTTCTAATCGAATATCTTATTTTCTTGACAATTTTTTTGTAATTCTGTAAAATTTTGCTTTAAAATTCATTGAAAAATAAATATATTTTAATTATAGGTATAGGAGCAATAACATGTTGCACAAAATTACGTTGATACCGGGTGATGGCACTGGACCAGAAATTACCGAAGTTGCCATAAAAGTAGTTGAAGCTACGGGAGTCAAAATCGATTGGGAAATAGCTCACGCGGGCATTGATATAATGGAAAAAGAAGGCACTCCGCTTCCGCAAAGCACTTTGGATTCCATAGCGAAAAATAAAATCGCATTAAAGGGTCCTATTACTACGCCTATCGGTACGGGTTTTCGTTCTGTAAATGTCGCTATAAGAAAAGAACTTGACCTTTACTCATGTCTCAGACCGTGCAAAACTTATTTTGGTGTAAAATCAAAATATGACAATATAGATTTGGTAGTTGTAAGAGAAAACACAGAAGATTTGTATGCGGGCGTAGAATATCCCGAAGATTCCCCAGAAGTAAAAAAAATAATAGAAATATCAAAAAATAAAATAAGGGAACATTCGGCTATCTCAATAAAACCCCTTTCAGAATTTGGTTCTGAGAGAATCGTAAGATTCGCTTTTGATTATGCTGTAAAGCATAATCGAAGAAAGGTAACCGCAGTGGCAAAAGCGAATATTATGAAATGCACTGACGGTCTTTTTTTCAGAACGGCTCAAAAGGTGGCAAAAGAGTATAAAGGTAAAATAGAGTATGAAGAAAGGCTTATAGATAATATGTGCATGCAGCTTGTGCAAAAACCGGAACTCTATGACGTTATAGCGCTGCCTAATCTTTACGGAGACATTTTGTCCGACCTTTGTGCTGGACTTGTAGGTGGTTTGGGGGTTGCACCGGGAGCCAATTTTGGCAAAGATATAGCTGTTTTTGAAGCAGTGCACGGTTCTGCCCCGAAATATAAAGGACAAAATAAAGTAAATCCTACTGCTGTTATCTTGTCCGCAAAACTTATGCTTGAACATATTGGTGAAACCGGAGCAGCTTTCAGGCTTGAAAAAGCTGTTGCCGCCGTTATTGAAGAAAAAAAGTGCGTAACTTATGATTTAGGCGGAACTGCAGGGACAAAAGAGATGGGACAGGCAATAATAAAAAAATTAAAATAAATTGAAAGAACTTTTGTAATCATAAAACCAGATATCGTATGTAAAAAAGTGTCGGGAGATATAATAAAAAGGTTTGACGCCGAAAGACTAGAATTTGCCGCTTTTCTTTCGGTTGACGATTATGATGATTGGATTAAAAGGAAAATTTAAATGAAAGTACTCGTTGTAAATTGTGGTTCGTCTTCTGTGAAATATACTCTGTTTGAAATGGATACGGAAAAAAAGATAGCTTGGGGCATAATAGAATGTATAGGTCTGCCCGAAGCATACTATAAAAAGCAAACGGCTGGAAGTGAAGAACAAAAAGAGTCTGTGAAAGTAACAAACCATATGGAAGCGGTTGAGCTTATTATAAAAAATTTGATGGATAAGCAGACTGGCAGCATAAAGAATATAGATGAAATTTCAGTTATAGGCCACAGGATAGTTCACGGAGGAGACAAATTTTCAAAATCTGTTCTTGTCGATGAAGAAGTAAAAAAAGGTTTGAAAGAATGTTTTTCAATAGCTCCTCTGCACACACCCGGACATTATGCTGGTATTCTGGCCGTTGAAAAAATGCTTCCAGGAATCCCTTCTGTTTTGGTTTTCGATACAGCTTTTCACCAAACAATTCCCGATTATGCGTACATGTATGCCCTGCCTTATGAATTATATGAAAAAGAGCACATAAGGAAATACGGTTTTCATGGGACGTCACATAATTATGTTTCACAAAGAGCTGCCGCAATGCTCGGAAAGCCTATAGAAGAAACTAAAATTATTACCTGCCATCTTGGCAATGGAAGCAGTCTTGCAGCCGTCGAATATGGTAAAGTTATTGATACTTCAATGGGTTTTACTCCGCTACAAGGAGTGGTTATGGGTTCAAGATGTGGTGATATAGATCCAGCCGTTATTCCTTACATTATTAATATAGATAAAGAGTACGCTGCGGCGGAAGACCTTAACATTTTATTGAACAAAAAAAGCGGTCTGCTTGGGATATCAGGGCTTTCTGGAGATATGAGAACTATAGTCAAAGCTGTTGCCGCGGGAAATAAAAAGGCAAAACTTGCTTTTGAAATGCTTTGTTACAGCGTTAAAAAATATATAAGTTCATATTTCGGCATTTTAAACGGTACGGACGCTTTGGTATTTACGGCCGGGATAGGAGAGAATTCTCCTTCTGTAAGGGAACATATCTGCAAAAACCTTTCAGCGCTCGGAATAGAAATGGATATTGATAAAAATAACGAACCTTCAAGCAGTGAAAGGTTTGTTTCAACAGAAAATTCAAAAGTTAAAATTATGATAATACCTACAAACGAAGAATTGATGATAGTGCGCGAGTCAAAAAGGGTATTGACAAACGATTAAGCACATTTTATAATCTAATATCTGTATTTACAGAGGTTACAGACAGGTTTCTAAGCTTATGAAGCAGCTAATTTTTAATACTTCGGATTTTATAAAATCTGAAGTAGTTGAGAGAAGAATAGGTAAATTTGAAGGCGATATAGGTTATTCTTCAAATATTGTGGTTGATCTCAAAGTAATCAAAATATCTGATGATAAAGTGTATGCCAGCGGTGCAGTTGAAGGCTATATTGAAATGGAATGCGCCCGCTGTCTTTCTATTTATCGACACCCCGTAGAATTGTATATAGAAACCGATATGGATTTTCTAAACGGCGAAGTCGATATGGGGGAAGAAATACGGCAGAGACTTATTCTTGAAATACCATCAAAACCTTTATGTGATCAGGAATGTCTTGGCATCTGTCCACAATGCGGCAAACATAATAAAGAAACGGACAGATGCACTTGTCAGAGCAGACAAAACGAAGATTTTATAAAGTACAGATGGGAAAGCTTGTTCAATAAAAATAAAAAAGTGAGCAAATAATAACGGAGGAAGTAAAAATGCCAAATCCAAAAAGAAAACACACCCCTCACCGCAGAGATTGCAGAAGATCGGCGAACTCTAAATTGGACGTGCCTAATTCAAGCAAATGCCCTAACTGTGGAGCTGCTAAAATGCCTCATAAAGTTTGTCCCAGCTGCGGTTTTTACAACGGGAAACTTATAATTCCTAAAAAAGTTAAAAAATCAGCCGCACAAACACAGGAACAAGGGGCTTCAAAATAATGAGAATTGCACTTGATGCAATGGGGGGAGACTTTGCGCCGGTTTCTACGGTGGAAGGTGCTCTTCTTGCGGCAAAAGAATCAAAACATAAAATACTGCTTATCGGTCGAGAAAAGTTAATAGCCGAAGAGCTGTTAAAACATCAAAAAAGATTTAATCTGACTTCTCTGGACATTGAAATAGTTAATGCCACAGAAGTTATAGGAATGGATGAACATCCAGCAAAATCCGTAAGGCAAAAGAAAGATTCTTCTTTGTCGGTATGCGCTAAGCTTGTCGCTGCCGGAAAGGCCGATGCCTGTGTTTCTTTAGGAAATTCAGGAGCGGCAATGGCGGCTGCGCTTTTTTATTTAAAAAGAATAGAAGGTGTATTAAGACCTGCCATATCTACTACTTTTCCAACTATCGATGGCTATTGTATAATAGCAGATGCTGGAGCCAATGTAGATTGTAAACCAGAGCATTTGTTTCAGTTTGCTATAATGGCAAGCTTATTTTGCGAAAAAGTTTTTGCGATAGAAAATCCGAGAGTAGGTCTTGTATCAATAGGCGAAGAGTCCACAAAAGGCAATGAACTTTCACTTTTGGCTTTTGATATGCTTAAAAAAACCGATTTAAATTTTATCGGAAATATTGAAGGCCACGACATTCCAAAAGGAAAAGCCGATGTTGTAATATGCGACGGTTTTCTCGGAAACGTAATTTTAAAATTTGGAGAAGGTCTTGCTGAGATGATACTTAAACTTGTTAAAAAAGGGTTTAAAAAGCATCCTATAGCATGGGCTTCTCTTCCTTTTTTATGGACCGCTTTAAGTGATTTGCGCAAAAAAGTCGATTACAGTGAGTCAGGAGGGGCTCCTTTGCTCGGCGTTGACGGAGTATGCATAATCGGACACGGAAGTTCGAATGGGAAAGCCGTAAAAAATGCAATTCTTGCAGGTGCGCGCGCCGCCGAACACGATTTAACGAATGAAATTAAAGATGCGGTTGCAAAATACGGAGCCAAAATAAATAATGTGTCAAACGGTTAAACAAAAATGAATAAAAAAATAGGCGTAAAAATTTCAGGTACAGGTTCATATTTTCCGAAAAAAGTTCTCACTAATTCCGATATTGAAAAAATGGTTGAAACTTCGGACGAATGGATCACTACAAGGACGGGAATCAAAGAAAGGCGTATAGCTGAAGCAAGTGAAGCTACGTCAGTTCTTGCTTATTATGCTTCTCTCGAAGCACTGAAAGCCGCTGGCATGGACGCTGGAGAGATAGATTTGATTTTAGTAGCTACGATTACTCCAGATATGTTTTTTCCTTCGACTGCATGCATGCTTCAAGCAAAACTCGCAATAAAAAATGTTCCTGCATTCGATTTATTAGCGGCCTGCAGCGGATTTATATACGGTTTGTCCGTTGCCAAAGGCTATATAGAATCTGGTGCATACAAAAATATTCTTCTTGTCGGTTCGGAAACGCTTTCAAAAATTACCGATTGGACGGACAGGAATACATGCGTTTTGTTCGGCGATGGTTCTGGAGCCATGATTTTGAGTGCATCGGAAGAAAATGATGACATACTTTCTTTTTATCTTGGAGCGGACGGTTCTTATGCCGATCTTCTTTTTTTGCCGGGCGGCGGTTCGATTCATCCTGCAACTATAGATACTGTAAACAAAAAACTTCATACGATGAAAATGCTCGGAAAAGAAGTTTTTAAAGTTGCTGTTCCGAAAATGGTTTTAGCTGCACAAAAAGCTTTAGAACTTGCTGATAAAAGGCCGGACGATATAAAATTATTTATACCTCATCAGGCAAATATGAGAATTATCGAAGCTGTGGCAAAAAAGCTTAATGTTTCTATGGAAAGAGTTTTTGTAAATATTCATAAAACCGGAAATATTTCTTCGGCAACTACAATAACGGCGCTTGATGAAGCCATAAAAATGGGAAAACTTGCAAAAGGTGATTTGGTTGAACTTGTAGCTTTCGGCGGCGGTTTTACATGGGGTTCCGCCATTATACGCATATAATGTTGCTGGCGAATCATAACTGGAGTTTTAAAGAAAAAAAATTTGTAATACACATATATAATAAGGGGTTTAAATGTCAAAGATAGCATTGATGTTTCCTGGTCAGGGTTCTCAATATGTGGGAATGGGAAAAGAGTTTTATGACAAATATCCGAAGGCCAAAGAAATTATTGACCAATCCGGAGATGAACTTAAAAAAATCATTTTTGAAGGCACTGAGGATACTTTAAAGATAACAAAATATACGCAGCCGGCAATTTTTGTCGTAAGTATGGCAACTTTTGAAGTTCTTAAGGAAAGTTTGGATTTTTCCAAACATGAATTTGTCGCGGCGGGACATTCTCTGGGCGAATATTCGGCTCTTTGCGCTGCTGGTTTTTTTAGTTTTAAAGATGGTTTGGCAATGGTCAGGGCAAGAGGAGAATACATTCAAAAAGCTTCCGAATCTAATCCCGGAACGATGGCGGCAGTTATGGGCATGGAAAAAGCTGTAGTTGAAGACATATGCAAAAAAGCTTCAAGCGAAGGGGTTTGTGAAGCAGTTAATTTCAATTCACCGGGACAAATAGTCATAGCTGGAACGTTTGCGGCGATAAATAAAGCCGTTGAACTTGCTTCGGCTGCAGGAGCGTTAAAAAGCGTTATTCTAAACGTCTCGGGACCTTTCCATTCATCGCTGATGTCTTCTGCGGCAGATATGATGAGCGAAGAACTTCAAAAATACAATTATACTGTTCCTTCTTTTGGCGTTTATACAAATTGCGATGCTATTTTGACAAAAGATTCCGTAACTGTTCAAGAAAAACTTGTAAAGCAGATAAAAAGTGCGGTTAAATGGGATGAAAGCATTCAAAATATTATAAATGCAGGATTTGATAAGTTTATAGAAGTCGGTCCAGGAAGAGTTTTGACAGGTCTTTTAAGAAGAATCGATAGAACAAAAAAAGCTTTAAATATTGAAAACGGTGTTTCGCTTGAAAAAACTGTAGAGGAGTTAAACAAATGAGACTTAAAGGTAAAACGGCGGTCATAACGGGTTCCGCCCAAGGGATAGGAAGAGCGATAGCGGAAATTTTTGCGCAGGAAGGCGCGAATCTGGTAATATCCGATATTAATGCCGAAATGTCGCAAAAGGCGGCCGATGAAATAAAAGAAAAATTCTCAACGGAGGTAATATCTGTCGTTGGAAATGTGGCAAAGCTTGAAGAGTGTGAAAATCTTGTTAAAAGCTCGCTTGACAAATTTTTGAAAATAGATATACTAGTGAACAATGCAGGAATAACCAAAGATAATCTCGTCTTAAGAATGACGGAAGCGGAATGGGATGCAGTTATCGCGGTTAACTTAAAAGGCATTTTCAACTGTATTAAAGCGGTGGCAAGGCCAATGCTGAAACAAAGACAGGGAAGAATAATAAACATAGCTTCGGTAGTTGGGCAGATGGGAAATGCGGGGCAGATAAATTATTCTGCTGCCAAAGGTGGCGTAATAGCGATGACCAAAACCTGCGCTAAAGAGTTTGCTTCAAGAAATATTCTTGTAAATGCGATAGCGCCAGGGTTTATCCGCACCGCAATGACAGATAAACTGACCGAAGAGCAGAGAAAAGCGATGGCAGATGCCATACCACTGGCAAGGCTTGGAGAAGTTTCCGATATAGCAAAAGGTGCTTTATTTTTTGCAAGTGACGATTCGTCATACATAACGGGTCACATTCTTTCGGTAAACGGCGGAATGTACATGTAATTAAAACGGCGATATAAAAGCCTGTTTGAATAAATAAGAGAAAAAGGGGGCAGTAAAATGGCAGATACGGAAGCTAGAGTAAAAGAAATTATCGTTGAGCAGTTGGGCGTCGATCCTGCAGAGGTGGTAACAGGTGCCTCATTCGTCAATGATTTAGGAGCGGATTCGCTGGATACGGTTGAACTCGTAATGGCTTTTGAAGAAGAGTTTGGTATAGAAATCCCGGATGAAGAAGCCGAAAAAATTCAGACTGTAGGCAATGCTGTCGAATATATTAAAGTTCACGCGGCAAAATAAATTAAGGCATTACAATGAAAAAAAGAATAGTGATAACGGGCATAGGAGTAGTTTCTCCTATAGGAGCGGACAATAATGAATTTACCGAAGCTTTGAGAAACGGTAAGTCGGGCATTTCCGCCATCGAACATTTTGACACTGGTAATTTTTCTTCCAAAATCAGCGGTTATATAAAAGATTTTAATCCAGAAGTTTTTATTGACAAGAAAAAAGCCAAAAGAATGGCAAGATTTACTCAGTTGGGCATCTCGGCCGCTAAAATGGCTGTAGAAGATTCTGGGATCGATTTATCGAAAGAAGATAGGTCAAGAATCGGCGTTGTTACTGGTACCGGCATGGGCGGTTTAGATATAATCGAAGAAGAAGAAAAAATTCTTCTAGAGAAAGGACCTAGAAGAGTAAGCCCTTTTCTTATTCCCATGATTATCACAAACATGCTTCCTGGCGAGATTGCGATTCAGTACGGTTTTACTGGCACAAATTATGCGGTTACAAGCGCCTGTGCTTCTGCGAATCATGCTATGGGAGACGCTTTGAGAATACTTCGCAGCGGAGATGCCGACATAGTAATTTCAGGAGGAGCTGAAGGCGTGATAACTCCTTTGGGACTTTCGGGTTTTTGCAATATGAAAGCTGTATCGCAGAGAAATGATGAACCGCAGAAGGCCTCAAGGCCGTTTGACAAAAATCGTGACGGCTTTGTCATGGGCGAAGGTGCGGGAATCATAGTATTTGAAACTCTGGAACACGCTTTGGACAGGGGTGCGAAAATATATGCGGAATTTGCTGGATACGGAGCGTCGGACGACGCATATCATATAACGGCTCCCGATCCTGAAGGCATAGCGGCGATTCTTGCTATGGAAAAAGCGATTGCCGATGCTGATATTTCGAGAGAAGAAGTCGACTATATCAACGCACACGGCACGTCAACAGGATTAAACGATAAAACAGAAACTGCGGCGATAAAAAAGGTTTTCGGAGAAAGAGCGTATAAAATACCCATTTCATCGACAAAATCGATGATGGGACATCTCTTGGGCGCGGCAGCAGGTGTAGAACTTGCGGCGACCGTTCTTTCGATGAATGCTGGATTTATTCATCCTACTATTAATTACGAAACGCCAGATCCAGAATGCGATTTGGATTATGTTCCCAATACAGCCAGAAACCGACAGATAAACTGTGCTCTTTCAAATTCATTGGGTTTCGGCGGACATAATGCTGCGGTAATAGTAAAAAAATATGTCAAATAAAAGTCTTGACGAACTTCAAAAGGTTATTGGATACGAATTTAAAAACCCTGAAGTTTTAATAACCGCTCTGACTCATAAGTCGTATGCGGCTGAATCGGGACCGAAAATATACAATGAGCGGATGGAATTTCTGGGCGACAGCATTCTGTCCGCTATTGTTGCAGAATATTTTTATCTCAGATATCCCGATGAACCCGAAGGAAAACTCTCCCAGTTAAAATCTCAAATTATTTCATCACAGAATTTAAGCGTATGGGCAAAAGAAATTAAGTTAGGTGGTTTTATTTTGTTGGGCAGAAGCGATGATACGAAAGAAGCCAGAGGCAGAGAAGGTCTGCTCTGTGATGTTTTTGAAGCTGTCGTTTGCTCTGTTTATCTTGACGGCGGTCTAGATGAAGCAAAAAAGTTCGTTTTAAAATTTTTTGACAAACAGCGGGAAATAATAATAACAGATTATAAAAGCAGGCTTCAGGAAATTGCTCAATCGGAATATAAAGTTTTGCCAGAATACAAAGTCTTAAAAGAATACGGACCCGACCACGATAAAAATTTTGAAGTGGCAGTTTATGTGAAAGACAAATTCTTAGGCAAAGGTGCGGGTCATTCTAAAAAAGAAGCACAGCAGGCGGCCGCTGAAAAAGCTATAAAATATATAAATAAAACCTTAATTTGAGGAGCATCAACATGACTATGGATTATTTTTTGTCTGAAGAAGAGCAGATGATGGTTGAGACCGCAAGAACTATCGCTCGCGAAAAAATGAAGCCCGTCAGAGAGCATTATGATGAAAAAGAAGAATTTCCTTGGGAGATAGTAAAAGAGTTTGCTCAGGCCGATTTGTGCGGAGTATATATTCCGCAAGAGTATGGCGGTTTCGGGAAAGGAATTATGGGATTGGTTTTAGTAGTCGAAGAACTTTGTAAAGTCGATGGCGCCGTAGCTTTATCGCTTGCTGCAACAGCTTTGGGAACGCTCCCGATTCTTATAGCGGGCAGCGAAGAACAGAAACAAAAATATCTTCCAGATATAGCTTCGGGCAAAAAACTTGCAGCTTTTGGTTTGACCGAGTCCGAAGCAGGTTCTGATGCTACAGGAATGAGAACCATGGCTGTTAAAGATGGAGATTATTATACTCTTAATGGAACAAAATGTTTTATCACCAACGGCGGCGACGCGGAAACATACACGGTTTTTGCAAAAACAAATCCTTCAAGAGGTGCAAGGGGAATTTCATGTTTTATTCTCGAAAAAGGTATGCCCGGCTTTGATTTTGGTAAAAAAGAAAAGAAAATGGGTATCAAGGCTTCTTCAACGAGAGAATTGATATTCAACAACTGCAAAGTTCATAAGGACCAGCTTTTGGGAAAAGAGGGACACGGTTTGATGATTGCGCAGGCTACGCTGGACAATTCGCGTCCAGGCGTTGCAGCTCAGGCTTTAGGAATAGCGGCAGGAGCTTTGGAAGAGGCTGTAGCATACGCCAGAAAAAGAGTGCAGTTTGGACAGGCTATTTCTTCGTTTCAGGGAATTCAGCATATGCTTGCCGATATGGCAACTGAAGTCGAAGCAGCCAGATCCCTGCTTTATGCCGTGTCAAGAAATATAGATAAAGGCGATGGAGTAAGAACAAGCAAAGAGTCGGCGATGGCAAAATTATTCTGTTCAGAAGTCGCGATGAAAGTTACGACAAATGCCGTTCAAATTTTTGGCGGCTATGGCTATTGCAGAGAATATCCCGTAGAAAAAATGATGAGAGATGCCAAAATAACGACGCTTTACGAAGGAACAAGCCAGATCCAAAAAAATGAGATTGCTTTAAACCTTATAAAAGAATCAGCAAAATCCAAATAAAATTGTCAGGGGTTAGACACAATGAATATAATAGTCTGTATAAAACAAGTGCCCAACACCACCAACGTTCAGATTGATGCAGAAACGGGAAGACTAAAAAGAGAAGGAGTAGAGTCGATAATCAACCCGTTTGACGAATACGCCATAGAAGAAGGCGTGAGGCTCAAAGAAAGAATTGGTGGTAAAGTTATTGTCGTAACAATGGGTCCGCCTCAGGCTGAATCTGCTTTAAGAGAAGCAATATCCAGAGGTGCTGATGAGGCTGTTCTTGTCAGCGGCAGAGCTTTCGGCGGAGCAGACACTCTCGCTACTTCTTATGCGCTTGCAAGCGCGATAAAATATGTCGGCGGATACAGCGTGATATTTTGCGGCAAACAGGCTACCGACGGAGATACTGCTCAGGTTGGTCCTGGAGTTGCAGAAATGCTTAACATACCGCATGTGGCGTACGTTAAAAGAATCGAAGATATAAGCGATAAAACTATGAAAGTCGAAAGAATGATGGAAGATGGTTATGACATTATTGAAACCACTCTTCCGGTTCTTTTGACAGTTGTAAAAGAAATAAACACTCCTAGGATTCCTTCTTTAAAAGGTAAAATGGCTGCAAAAAAAGCCGTCATAAAAACGCTTGATGCGGCGTCAATAGGAGCGGATATTCAAAAAATAGGTCTTAACGGCTCTCCGACTCAGGTTATGAAAATTTTTACACCTCCTCAGAGAAAAGGCGGCGAAAAATTCAATGGAGAAGCACAGGAAGTGGCAGCCGCATTCGTTAAAAAGTTGTCGGAGACGGGCTTAATTTAAGATTTTATATTCGGGGGAATATATTCAATGTCAAACAATATACATATTTTGGCGGATAAATGCATAGGCTGCAAAATGTGCATAGACGTATGCCCTTTTGGTGTTATTTCGATGGTCGAAAGATCACAGCACCCCAGAAAACAGCAGCTTGCCGTTATAGACATAAATAAATGTACTTATTGCGGAGCATGCGTTGAAATCTGCAAATTCAAGGCCATAGAATTGCAAAAAGACGCTCCGAAAGCGGGTATAAATAAAGATGATTACAAAGGCATTTGGGTTTATGCGGAACAGAGGCATGGAGAGATTTCAAGCGTGGTATTCGAACTTCTCAATGAAGGAAGAAGGCTTGCGGATAAGCTCGGAGTTACTTTAAGCGCGGTTTTGATAGGTTCGGAAATTAAAGGAAAAACGCATGACTTAATCGACAGAGGAGCGGATAAAGTTTATGTTTTTGATGATGTGGTTTTTGCAGAATTTCAAGATGATACTTATACCGCTGTTTTAACGCAGCTTATACAAAACGAAAAGCCTGAAATAATTTTAATGGGCGCCACAAACATAGGACGTTCTTTTGCATCGAGAGTTGCCGCAAGAATTCATACGGGGTTGACGGCGGACTGCACCTCTCTCGAAGTTGATACGGAAACAAGAAATCTTCTTCAGACAAGGCCTGCTTTCGGTGGAAATATTATGGCTACAATTCTTACGCCCAGACATCGTCCACAGATGGCTACGGTAAGACACAAAGTTTTCAAAGAAGCTAAAATCGAAAATGGCAGAAAAGGCGAAGTTGTTGAACCCAAATTTGATGCGCAGACTCTTATTAATAGAACAAAATTTTTGCAGTACGTTAAAGACGAAAGTGCTCATATAAATATATCTGACGCTGATATTATCGTATCCGGCGGAAGAGGATTGGGTGGCGCTGAAGGATTCAAACTTCTTCAGGAGCTGGCCGACCTTCTCGGCGGAGCTGTAGGTTCGTCAAGGGCGGCTGTCGATTCAGATTGGATTCCTTATTCTCATCAAGTCGGTCAAACAGGAAGAACTGTCGCTCCGAAAATTTATATAGCCTGCGGAATTTCAGGACAGATTCAGCATATGGTCGGAATGGGTTCATCAGACACCATTATAGCTATAAACAAAGATGTAGCATGCCCTATGATGCAGACTGCAACTTACGCTCTTGAAGGCGATTTGTATGAAATAATTCCGAATATAATAAAAGAAATAAAAAAATCAAAATCGGCGTAAAATATTAATTAATATAAAAAGGCCAAAAAATCCGCCGCTTTTTAAAAGCGGCGGATTTTTTGTACACCTTTCCGATTTCAAAACAAATAAGCTGAGAAATGGTGGATATATATTAATTTGTCTGACAGACAATGTAAGAAAATGTTTTTCAAGCAGGAAAGAAGTTATTTTTAAGGTGGATGAGAAAGGCTAATGACAATAAAGAGTTAATCTGTTTTAAAGTGCCTACAGCTTTGCATGGACAACTTTTGTGATTATATCAAATTTTTTTTTGATGAGCATTTTTTCTCTTTTTATTTGTCTTTTTCTTCTTTTTTTGAAAAAAGGCCGATGCCAGGTTTTAATCCTATAATCCCTTTTATATAAGGGAAAAATATTGTAGAATTAGTCAAAATATATTTATGGTAAATGGAGATAATAATGAAGTATCTGCGTTACAGGCATCTTTTCAGATTATTTGAGCATATCCAGCCTTTTATAAATTATTCTATTCCGAAAGAAGATGCGCTTCCCGGCGAAAAGGTTTTGGTCATCGCTCCTCATCAGGATGATGAAGCCATAGGCTGTGCGGGCACCGTTATAAAGCATACGAAGTCCGGTAAAATCGCCGAAATCGCCTTTTGTACTTTTGACAGTGCCGAAAGAATGAAAGAATCCGAAAAAGCAGCGTCAACACTCGGTTCAAAAAGGAATCATTTTTTGCAGTTTCCTTTAAGAACTCTTGACGGCAACAAAGCTTTTGAGGAAAATATGATAATGCTGTTAAAAAAAACTACTCCCGAAATAGTTTTTCTTCCTTTCTGGTTTGACAATCATCCCGATCATCGCGCAGTTTCCAAAGCTTTAATAAAAATAAAAAATAAAATCGATTTGAATATTATGATTTACGCTTATTCGGTATGGGCACCGCTAAATCCTAACAGCATAATTGATATAAGTGATGTTTGGGAAGAGAAAAAGACGGCGATAGAATGTTATAAAACGCAGACATCATCCAGAGATTATGTAAAAATCGCCCAAGGGTTAAATCAGTACTGGGCGGAAATAAAAATTCCGGGTATGAAGTATGCTGAAACATTTTTTAAAGCGACCGTTAAAGAATATATTTCTTTGGGAAAAAAGATATTCAAATGAAATACAGAGTTCTCCATATATTTTCTTCAAAAACTGCTGGGGGTGCCGAAAAAAAGACTCTTTTTTTAGCCGACAAACTACAGAAATCGGGTTTGCTTGAAAATGTTATGGCTGTGCGCAAAGGCACTTATATGTATGAACAGTCTTTAGAGAAAAATCTTGAGACCGTAAATTTCAAAGCCGGCGGCTCTTTTGATCCTTTTGGAATAATCAGACTTATCAAAATAATTAAAAAATATAAAATAGACATAGTTCATGTGCATCAGGGTAAACTTTACTGGCAGTCTGTTATTGCCAGAATATTTTGTCATAAAATAAAAATCGTATTTCACAGAAGACAGGATACAAGACATGGATTTTACAGCAGGCTTCACTACAAATTCGCGGATGCCGTTATAACCGTTTCAAAAGCTGTGGCTGATGGGCTTATAAAATATGAAAGAGTTCCAAAAAATAAGGTCTTTACAGTTTATAACGGATTAGATTTTGAAAGGTTTGATATTAATGCCGGCTATATCGATATTATGGAAAAATATAATCTTAAAGGAAAACAGGTTGTCGGAACAGTCGGAGCAATAGTCGATTTCAGAGGCAAAGGACAAATCTATCTTATTGAAGCCGCTAAAAATCTCAGAAAAGATTATCCCGATTTGAGATATCTGATAGTAGGCGGCGGAGCCGGAATTGAAAAGCAAAAAGATTATGCAAAATCTTTCGAAGTGGATGATATTGTTTTTTTTGTCGGTTATCAGGAACATGTGCAAAAATTTATTCTTAGTATGGACGTATTTTGTCTTTTGTCATGGGATACCGAAGGTGTCGGAAATGTTCTTATAGAGGCACAAGCTTTGGGAAAGCCCGTCATCGGCACAAATGTCGGAGGAATTCCCGAAACGTTTATTAATGAACGGACAGGGATATTAATACAGCCGTCAAATACGGACGAAACGGTACAAGCAATCAAGCAGCTTATAGGAAATTCCGAGAAGGCAAAAAAGTTTGGTTTAGAAGGAAAAAAGTTTGTCGAATCAAAATTTACAATAGACAATATGGTCAAAGGCATCGTAGATGTTTACGATAAAATTATGGCAGATAAAAAATGAGAAAAGTTTCAGCTTATATTCTCACAAAGAATTCCGAAAGGCATATTAAAGAATGTATTGAAAGTGTGAAATTAGCCGACGAAATTGTCATTGTTGACTCTTTCAGCGATGATGCTACTGTCGAAATAGCAAAAGAGCTGGGCTGCAAAATGGTTCAGCATAAGCTTGAAGGATTCGGCGCTCAAAGAAATTTTGCTTTAGAACAATGTTCTTATGAATGGGTTATATGTTTGGATTCTGATGAAAGAATATCCGTGCAATTAAAGTCTGAAATAGAAAAAGAGCTTCAAAATTCCCCGCAAGGCGTTATTTTTGTAGCGCCGCGAAAAAGTAAATTCATAAACAGATGGATTATGCATTCGGGCTGGTATCCGGATTACAGGCACCCTGTCTTGTTTAATAAAAATGAAGTGAGATATAAAAACCAGCTTGTACACGAAGGTATAGATTATAAAGGGAAAATAAATTATTTTAAAGGTGATATACTTCATTATCCGTATGACGACATAAAGCAGTTTATCGCAAAGTCGGATTATTATACGGATTTACGCGCCAAAGAAATGTTTAATATGGGAAAGAAATTTAGCATTTTAAATCTCATATTTAATCCATGCGCTATGTTTTTGAAAATGTATGTTTTTAAAAGAGGTTTTCTAGACGGTTTAGTGGGGTTTATTTTGGCACTTTTATATTCGTGTTTTTACACACTGATGAAATATATAAAACTTTGGGAATTGGAAAATAAAAAAAGTGAATAAATTTTTATATCCATTTTCCGTTTTGTATGATCTTGCATCAAAAGCCGACCGCCATTTTACGAAATCAAAATATCTAGATAAGCCCGTTGTAAGCGTGGGAAATATTACTTGGGGCGGCTCAGGAAAAACGCCCATAGTAATAGAACTGCTTGAAACGCTTTTAAAAAATAATTTAAATCCCGCAGTTTTAACAAGAGGATATGCCCGCAAAGAAGCAAAGCCCATATTGCTAAAAAAAGACGGCGCCCCCGCGTCTGTTTTACAAACAGGCGACGAGCCTCTTTTAATTTTTAAAAGCGTCCCTGACGCAAATGTTATAATCGGTGCAAAAAGATACGATAATGCTTTGCGTTTTAAAAAAGAAATAAATCCAGACGTATATGTTTTAGACGACGGATTTCAGCACTGGAAAATACAAAGAGATTTGGACATAGTCTGTTTAAATGCAGCAAATCCTTTTGGAAACGGAATGATTATCCCCGCCGGAATTTTAAGGGAAAGTCCCAAAGCTTTAAAAAGAGCAGGATTGATAATTATTACGAATTCCGATATGGTGCCATCTGAGGTTCTTGGAAAGCTGCAAAAGGAAATTTTTGAAATTTCAGGAAAAGATTCTTTGACAACTTATTATGGAGACTACAAATACAAACAAATAAATCTCCATGATAATTTTGACACGGGCAAACTTAAAGACAATGATGTTTACATTTTAAGCGGCGTAGGTTTTGCAAAAGGTTTTAGGAGTTCGGTTGAAAAATCGGGAATAAAGGTCAAAGGCAGCTTTGTTTTGCCTGATCATGCAAAATACGATAAAAAAACCATAAATTCGATTTTCGACAAAACGGGCAGCGCTTATATAATAATTACCGCGAAAGATGCGGTTAAAATTGCATACTTTACCGATGACATAATAAAAGAAAAAACGGCCGTGCTGACGGTAAAGCCGGTTTTTAAAACGGGAAAAGAACAATGGGAAAAAATAATATTAAAAAGCCTGCGGTGTTTTTAGACAGAGATGGCACGGTGATTTTTGATAAAAATTATTTGAGCAGTCCCGAACAAGTAAAACTTTACGTGGTCGCAGCCGAAAGCATAAATAAATTACGCAAGGCAGGATTTAAAATTATTGTCGTTACCAATCAGTCCGGCATAGCAAGAGGGATGTTTGGTGAAAAAGAATTTAAAAAAGTAAATAAAAGATTTATTGATTTGTTAAAAGTGCAGGGCGCAAAAATAGATGCTTTATATTATTGTCCGCATGCCGACAAAGACAACTGCGATTGCAGAAAACCTAAAACGGGTATGCTTTTAAAAGCAGCAGCTGAGCTGAATATAGACCTTGAAAAATCTTATACAGTAGGCGACAGTGTGCGTGATTATCTTCTGGGATACAATGCTGGAGGAAAAGGAATTTTAGTTTTAACGGGGCATGGCAAAAGACAATATAAAAATGTTAAATATCAAAAGATAAAACCTTTGTCCGTATGTAAGACTTTGAAACAAGCGGCAAATTGTATAATTAGGGATGCTAAATGCACAAAAAGGTAAGGCTTTTCGTTATCACTGCATTTTTATTATGTATTATTGAGAGTTCGCATGCGGTGGTTTTGCAATCCAAAGATGAGGGATATATCGCGGGTAAACTGAAAATAGAATGTGAAAAACGCGAAAAAATAAGAAAATCTTATACATGGCGCATAAGCGCCGGTGCACCTTTTGCGGAATATGAAAAGCTCGTATTTAATGTGATGTGGAAATTTATAACTGTCGGCGAAGCAAGTTTGGAACTAAGAGGTTTTGAGGATATTGAAGGCAGAAAAGCGCTCCACATATATTCTTATGCCAAAACAAAGCCTTTTTTTGACAATTTTTTTAAAGTGCGCGACACAAATGAATCGTGGCTTGATGAAGAAAGCAAAACGTCTTTGAGATATGTTTCGATTATTTCGGAAGGCGGATGGAAAAAATACGAAATACTATATTTTAACCAACCTGAGAAAACCTTTTTACTCAATGACAGCGGCAAAATGAAAAAAGGTGAAATTACCGAAAACGTACAGGACGTGCTTTCAGCTTTATATTATATGAGGACTTTGGATATTGAAGTCGGAGAAAAATATGTTTTAGACGCTCATTCCGGCGATTTATCTTGGCCGCTTGTCATTAAAGTTCTTAGAAAAGAAAAAGTTAAGGTTCCTTTGGGGGAATTTGACTGTTTTGTTCTTGAACCCAATATCAGAGAAAACGCCGGGATAATGAATGCAAAAGGCAAAATGCTGGTTTGGGTTACCGCAGATAAAAAAAAGATGCCTGTGTATCTTAAAGTGAAGATTCCCATAGGTTCAATTAATGCCAAATTGGAAAGAATAGAGATTAAAAACTCTCCTTCTGACATTAATTCATAAATCTTTTTTATTTCAAATCGTTCTCAGTGGTAACAATAATAAATGTAAGTATTGATTATAAAAAATATTTTTATAATTTTATTTGTACATTATTTGATAAATTTGACAAATTACTTTCTTTATAATGTTGTTGATAAATCGGCTGATAATAACTATCTTTAGAGCAATACTGGGTATTTTTGCCGTGTATCTACATATATCTATACAACTATTTATAGTAAGCCGCCTTACAATAAATATATGTATTTTATTTTAATAAATATTGTATAATTCAAGACAATCACGTTAAAATTGAAAAATAATTTATAAATGTATCAGAACTCTGTTCCAGTTTTTTAGAATTTTATTAAAATATTACAAAATACATAGTAGAATTTCATAAGAAGGAAAAAAATGAAAAATATTTTGTTGTTATCGTTATTTTTATTGTTGCTCTGTTTAGTTGAGGCAGGCGCGCAGACTACTGTTAGTGTTGATACATATACTAAAGGTGGTACTAATAATGACTTTAAAGATTACTTCTCTTCAGGTACTCAAAATGAAAATTTGATAATAAATCTAACTAAGGATATTCTGTTTACTAATAATAATAGTATATGGAACTACTATTCAGGAACTAAAACAATAAATGGTTTAAAAAATGATGGTGGTAGATACGAGTTAAATGGCAACAATAATGCCTATGGTATGACTGTTTCAAATATTGCACAAGATAGGACTAAGACTTTATGTATTAATGACATAAATATAAGAAATATGAAAGCGAACGATGGCGCTATTTATTTAAATAATAATAACAATAACAATAACATTCTTTTATCACTATATAATATCTCTTTCATTAATAACAATAGGGCAATTAATACTAATAATAATAATGGAACAAACAGGTCAATCATAATATATTCAAGCGGCACTATTAATTTTTCAAATAATTCAATTGCAGGTAGTAATGGCGGTGCGATGAATTTAGTAGATAGGACAACTACAACTTTTGAAAATAGCATTACAACTTTTTCATCAAATTACTCAAACTATAGCGGCGGCGCGATTTATATCACAGGCAGTAATTCTGCTTTGAGCTTTATAGATAGTATTGATGTAACTTTTTCAGGTAATCAGGCAAAAAATTCCGGTGGGGCAATATATGCAAATTCAGGCGCAACGGTTACATTTTCTGGAAGTTCAACAACATTTAGCAGTAATACTGCGACAGATGACAGCGGCGGAGCGATTTATATCACAGGCAGCAATTCAACTTTAAACTTTACTAACAGCACAATGACTTTCACTTCAAATTCCTCCAAAAATGGCGGCGGAGCAATAGATTTTCAAAATGGAGCTAAGTCAAATTGGAACAATAATAGCATTATAAATTTCAACAATAATAGCACAAATAATGGTGGTGCAATTCATATTCTAAGCAATTCTAGTGTAACAATTACTTTCAGTACTACATCGTTTATCGGCAACCAAGCAACACGAAACGGCGGAGCTATGGATATTTGGCAAAATTCGGCTATAAGCTGGACAAACAGTTATGCTTTGTTTAAAAATAATAATGCAGTTGCAGAGGATAATCCCAGTGTCGGCACAGGCGGCGGCGCAATATTCTTTGGCAGTAATTCAACAGTGACTTTTAACAATTCTAAGATAGATTTTATTGAAAATAATACAGAGAAAAACGGCGGAGCGATAGCCACACAAGCATCTAATTCCAATACTGCAATTTTAATATTTGAAGGCAGCACAGCGACATTTAAAGGCAATATAGCGGCAAGCTCAGGCGGAGCGATTTATGCAGAAGATTATTCCTCAATTGATTTTGAAAATTCCTCCACAACCTTTGTGTCAAATTACGCAGGATTTAGCGGCGGTGCGA
>JAITIP010000028.1 GCA_031279415.1 Candidatus Endomicrobium procryptotermitis
CAACTTATTCTAAAATCTTTCACCTTCATTATATTTCTTTGAGAATGTTCATTCTATGCCCCCTTCTTTATTTTATCTAAAAAAAGAGACATCTCTATTTTGACCTTGATGAAATTGACACATTAGTAGATTTTTTGTATCATTTTCTTTCAACTTCGTATTTTGGGCAGTTAGCTCAGCTGGAAGAGCATTTCCCTTACAAGGAAGAGGTCGCAGGTTCAAGTCCTGCACTGCCCACCAGTACACAAGCCTTTCAAAATAACAGAATAAATACGGGAGCATAAGATGAAAATTATGAAATCAGTTTTTTTGTTTATGACAATTTCCTGCCTTGTTTTTTCTTCCACAATATCTTTTGCCGAATCGGAAGCAAAATTTGTTATCCCAAAACCTCCTAATCCGAAAGAAGTAAGAAAAGTTGTTGATGCAGCTGAAAAATATAATAAATCAATGAAGTATGATACTTCTAAATCTTTTCATATCGATTATCCCGGGAGGGAAAAGTGGATAGATTATGAAAAATATGGCGAATTCCAAAATCTCGGAGAAATGAATTACAAATATGTGGTAAAAGAAATGGCGGCACTAAGAGAGGCATCCGGAAGCGGAATATATCCGAACAGCCAAAGCATATTTAAAGAAAAAGGATACGAAGATTATATTAAAAAAGGAAAGCTTAAAGGTAATAAATGGGCATTCGTAAACAGTGCAGATTTTCAGGCTAATTTTTATAAATGGGCTATAGAAAAAGACGATCCTGGAGTTAAACTTTATTACACCGCCCATGCTTTAGAGAAGTCCGGAAATTATGCTCAGGCCGTCAAAGCTTATTATGCCTGCCTTGTTTTTTTTCCTAAATCCATAGGGTATACGCAGTGGAAAACTCCTTGGTATGTAGGAACCGTATGTATAGATAAAATTAAATATTTGACGAGAAAATATCCGGAACTTGGAGTAAAACTTGAAGGTGCTGAAATTATTATTAAAAACAGGTACGATAACAATAAAAATGATGATGTCTTTTATGTAAACCCCGGAAAACTTGTTCCTGCAAAAGCAAAAGATTTTGAAAGAAAATACGTCAATTTAGATAAAATCGGCATAAAAAAAATAATAGGAACGGGAAAAGTAAAACTTATACAATATAACAATAATCATTTTCAGCTTACCGTAGATGACAAACCTTATCTTATAAGAGCTACGTGCTATTCTCCAAGTCCCATAGGCTTATCTCCGGATAATGGTTCTCTTAATACGGACATGGGCTGGTCTATAGCGGATTCAAATAAAAACGGTTTAATTGATGGACCATATGAAGCGTGGGTAGATACGAATAGAACTGAACGTCAGGATGCAGGCAAGCCTAATATAGGTGATTTTGCATTAATGAAAGAGATGGGAATAAACACTATAAGATTATATCATTATCCGAATTTTAACAAAGAACTTTTAAGAGATGGATATGAAAATTACGGTTTTATGTACATGATAGGAAACCTTTTGGGAATGTACGCTGTGGATTCAGGAGCGGAATGGTACACCGGAACAGATTACACAAATAAAGAGCAAAAAGAAAGAATGCTTGCAAGCGTTCGCAAAATGGTTGAAGAATATAAAGACGAGCCTTATGTTTTGTTGTGGGTTTTAGGAAATGAAAACAATTACGGCACTGTCGGCACGCAGGGGGTTTTTGCGGGCACCAGCAATCAGGCGCAAAAGCAGCCCGATGACTATTATTCTTTTGTCAATGAATGCGTAAAACTTATTAAATCAATAGACCCTTATCAGCGTCCTGTGGCAATATGTAACGGCGATACTTATCTTTTGGACAAATGTGCTCAGAATGCTCCAGATTTAGATATTTATGGAGCCAATGCTTACAGGGGAGAACAGGGATTTGGACCTTTGTGGTCCGATGTTATGAGAGAGTATGGAAAACCTATTTTAGTGACGGAGTTTGGCTGTCCTGCGTATGCGGAAGGCTGGGAGACCGCAAGAGCAGAAGCCGCGCAGGCAAATTATCATAAATGGAACTGGACGTCTCTTGAAGACAATATGTCGGGCGTTGTCGATGGCGCAGGAAATGCTTTGGGAGGAGTGGTGTTCGAATGGGTTGATGAATGGTGGAAAGCGGGTCCTCCTCCGGAATTTGATCCTTCTGCTCACGATTTAATAACGCAGTGGATGGGTCCTTTTCTTGACGGCGGCGCATACGAAGAGTGGTTCGGAATAACTTCTCAGGGAGATGGCAAAGATACTCCTTTTAAAAGGCAATTGAGGCAGTCTTATTTTATGTATAAAGATTTATGGAAAAAATACGGCAAAAATAAATGATCTTAAAAAAAATCGGATATTTCATAATATCTCTGCTGTCTGTATTTTGTTTTATTCTTATTTTTAACGCTGTTTTGTTGGCAGCTGATATCAATAAGATTGAAGTTGTTCGCGAACAGTTCGGCTGGAAATTGCTCATTAACGGAAAACCTTATTTTATTAAAGGAATCGAATATTCTCCAGATGCTATAGGTACATATCCAGATTCAAATGAGTGGATGTGGAAAGACGATAACAAAAACGGAAAAATAGATGCTCCCTACGATTCATGGGTAGACTTAGACAGGGACGAATTTCAAAATATAGATGAAAATCCGATAGGTGATTTTGCTCTTTTAAAAGCCATGGGCTGTAATACGATAAGAATATATAATTCAGAAAATATAAATAAAGAGCTGCTTAGAGAGTTGTATTATACCTACGGGATTAGAGTCATAATGGGTAACTTTTTAGGAGCTTATACAAAAGGAAGCGGCGCGGACTGGTTATCGGGCACGGACTATACAAACGAACTTCAAAAAATAAAAATGAGAGCAAGCGTCAGAAAGATGGTAAGAGAACATAAAGATGAACCTTATGTTCTTATGTGGATGCTTGGGAATGAAAATGACGTTCCCGGAAACGAAATAAATTCGACTAAAACAAATACAAACGCGTGGAAATACCCCGAAGAGTACGCGAAGTTTGTAAATGAAATCTGCATAATGATAAAGCAGATGGATGGTAACCACCCTGTAGGTATATCTAATGCAACTACAAACTTTTTGAAATATTATAAAGAATTTGCTCTCGAAATAGACGTTCTCGGTTTTAATCAATATACTGGTCCCTATGGGTTTGGAGTTTTATGGAATAAAGTAATTACGGAATTTGACAGACCTATTCTGATAACGGAATTTGGAGTAGACTCTTATAATTCAAATAAAGATACCGAAGCTGAACTTTATCAGGCCAAATATCATGCTACGGCATGGAGAGATATAGAACAAAACAGTTATTGGGGGAAAGGCAAAGGAAATGCGATAGGCGGAGTTATTTATTGCTGGCTTGACAAATGGTGGCTTATAGGTTCTCCGAAAGTGCATGACACGCTGCTAGGTTCATGGAAAGGACCGACAAATGACGGTTTGTTCAATGACGAATGGCTCGGAATATGCTCACAGGGTGACGGTAAACAAAGCCCTTTTAAAAGACATTTGAGAGAAGTATATTATACATATCAGGAATCTTTGTGGGTTGACGATATATCCGCAAGAGAGTAGGTTGTGGATTCAAGAAGTTGCTAATAAGACCTCCTGTATTGTCCATTCTATATATCATAAGTTATTAACTTAACAAAGGCTTTTGGCATTTTAGAAAACATATCAATACAAAGCATTGTTTGACTGCAAGCTTGTTTTATATTGACAATCCAGCTGATTTGTCATCAAAAAAAAGACACAACGACACTGCCTGCCGCTAACTTCCTTTTCCCTTTTAAAAATTTAACAATAGCTACTAGATTAATCTTTTTCTTTTGCTTCAATTGGCATGTTGAATTTGAATTTGCTTCTTATTCATTGACAGAAACTTATTTATAATGTAAAATTAATAATTAAGTCTATAAATAAGGATTGCATTTAATGAAATTTTATCCGATTCTTACGGCTTTAGTTTTATTATTTTTTATAAGTATTTCTTTCACTTCTTTTTCACATGCAGCAGGTTCAGACGTATTCAGCCCTTATGTAAACTATAACAGAATTGATGCGGATAACCTTGATACAGGTACAATCGCAATTAAAGGAGAATTTATTTTTGATTTTATTTTCCATAAACTCGGAGATTATTGGTACACTTCAAACGATATTCTGGGCATAAATAAATATTTCAATTACAAACCCGTAGGTGCTAACGGAAAACCTTTAAATGTGGACAATAAATGGCAGGATACTTTTGGCCAGACTTTTTTATTTAACGTTGGCATTAAACCGCTCGATTGGTTTTTTGCCGAATTCGGTTTTGCCATGATAGGCGATTATGCTGATAAATACTGGGTTCCGATAAATCAGGAACACAGAATGGACGTATGGGATGTAAGAGGTCCTCATTTTGAATGGCATAGCGCTAGAATCGGTATAAAAAACGATTGGGCTAGTTTGACATACAGCAGAAATTACGGACATATGGATTGGCGCTATGAAGGAGATATGTTTGATTTGTTTCCTGTAATGGACAATCCGGATAATTATCTTCGCTATTCCGGGCATCATACGGCGGATTACTGGGAATTGAAAATGAGAGGCGTGTGGGGTGATTTAGATGTTGTGTACGGCGAGGAGGCTCTTCAGGATTACAATCAAGGCATATATATTAAATACACGAATATTTTTGGCAGCAATATTAATTTTTATTATGCGGATCATCAGATTCCTTATGGAAATCCGACAGTTCCCGAATGGAATAATTTATTTGAATCATCTCGGGATTTTGGTGATTCAAGAGAAAGAATGCGCACGTTTGAATTAAGTACAGATTTAAATATAATCGGAAATACTCTTCAAATAGGAGCGATATATAGACCGTTTAGGCTGGGGTGGGACTATGAATATGTTAAAGATGTAGGAGCGGGAAACGGTGTTGACGGAACAAAATATGAATTTTATGAAAATACTACTAAAGAAACTGATGCTCTGGGAGGCTCGCTAAAACTTTCTATCCCTAAAAAGATACCGGGTATAGATTTGGTGAAATTAGGATACGAATATAGAGGTTTGGTTGCAGGTAACAGGCAAAAAGTTGATATTTCCGCAGAAAAAAAGCTTTCAAATCGTTCTAATATATATGGCGGATACTATTATCAAAGGCCTTTAATTGGAGCAATGCCGATGGTTTTTTCTGGAGGAGGTTCTGGACCTTTAGTTTCAAGTGGTCGCGGGCCTGAAAGTCCTTTTTGGGTTTGGTGGCGCAATCCTGTAAGCGGTTTTGACAACAGGGAAACAAGCGCTTTTTCGCTTGTCTATACTTACGACCCCACTCCTTCAACGTGGTTTTATATTTATGAGCCGAACATACCCATAGGATACAATTTAAATCCGCAAGAAGATGCACCTTTTTCTTTTGCGGTAAAGCTTAATTTTGAGAGGTATTTTGGGTTTTTAGACAGGCAGGAATATTGGGAATATGATGGTTCAAGTGTATGGGAAGATTCGTATGCCAACGGTACCGACGCTCCAGACAGATATGTAGGCTCCTTGTATTTTCTTTCGCAATTTATTAAAGATGAAGTGAAAATATTGTACGATTTTGAAATCGGCGAAGATTTGGCGACTTTAAGTTATCCATATCCAAATACCAAAGGCGAGGATGCAAGAGAAACATTTATTACGCCTATGATAGGATATTTTAAAACAAGTTTAAGCGTTGAAAGGAAGCCTTATTTTTTTAAAGCCGCCTATTTAAAGAATTATTGGGGGCCGGAAGACTGGCATAGATATTTCGGTTCCGTTTATGATGAAATATATCTTGCCCATATAGACAGAAATATCGGGGAATGGTTTAATGTCGGAGCAGAATATGTGGGTGCAAGAAGAACGAACCAGAAGGTGCTGGACTCTATAGCAGGGAAGCTTTCAAGAAATGAAATGGGCTTTTTTGATGAAATAAGGATATTTTTTAAAGTACTCTTTGATGTGACTCTGGATTTCGGTTCAAAAGATATGGACGCTCCTTTTGTGGTTGAATATGATAAAACGCCTCCTGAAGTTGCTCTTAAAGTCACTCCGGATATTATCTATCCTGAAAGCAATCAAAAAGCTATAATTGAACCTTGGGTATCGGATTATTCCGGAATTGATACGTGGAAAGTAACTTTAAAGAATACAAACGGAGAAATAGTAAAAACTTATTCCGGAGACAGAGAGCCCCCTTATGAGCTTGAATGGAACGGAAAAGAAGAAAGTACGCGTAAAGATCTTCCAGACGGACCTTATTATGCCATTCTTGAAGCTGTAGACAATTATGGAAATCGTGCGGAAACCGAACCGTTAAGAATAATAGTAGCTTCAACGCCAAAAGAAGCGGAAATAAAAGAAACCGAAAGAGGACTCATAATAACGTTAGGTGCAAAAGTGTTGTTTGATTTTGATAAATTTAATCTCAAGAGAGGTGCAAGGCAGACAGTGAAAGAAGTTGCAGATCTTCTCAAAATGTATCCTGACAATAAAATATCCGTTGAGGGTCATACTGACTGGAAAGGATCTGTTTCATACAATCAGAAGCTTTCTGAAAACCGCGCAAAATCAGTTAGGGATTTCTTAGTGAAAGAAGGAGTTGATTCAAGCAGAATCAAGATGGTGGGATACGGTAAATTGAGACCTGTAGCTTCAAATGAAACTGCAAAAGGAAGAGATCAAAACAGAAGAGTTGAAATCATAATATTGAAAGATGACGATTCAAGTGTAAATCTTTCAGAAGAAAATATAGAAACAGAGCGGTAAAAAAGGGGGAAATAATGAAAAAAGTATTCAGCTTTTTAGTTGCGGCATCAGTTGTGGCATCACTTTCAGTGATGGTTTTTGCTCAGAGGGCGGGATCAACCTTCAAGCCTTTTGCGGTTTATGTTGAGAATGCTTCAAAAGAAAACCATTATGCTCCTTCTGGCTGGATGGGGGATTACGGAGATATTAAGATTAATCTTGCAAACACAGAAAAACCCAGAAGCGGCAACACTTGTATTAAAATTACTTACAGCGGAAAAATGACTCAGGGAGCAGGCTGGGCTGGCATTTATTGGCAGCATCCGGCTAACAATTGGGGCGAAAAGAAAGGTGGCTACAATTTAACCGGTGCAAAAAAACTTACTTTTTGGGCACGCGGAGCTGTAGGCGACGAGAAGATTGCCGAATTTAAAGTCGGAGGAATTACGGGAGAATTCGCTGATTCCGATTCTATGTCTATCGGTCCTATAGAACTTACTAAGGAATGGCAGAAATTCACTATTGATCTTAAAGATAAAGATATTTCCCATATAATAGGCGGTTTCTGCTGGGCAGCGTCAAAAGATGACAATCCTAATGGATTTACGATATTTCTTGATGATATGATTTACGAATAATAAAATTATTTCAAGGCGGCGGCATAATCAAAGCCGCCGACTTGGAGAATATAACATGAATAAGAAAATGTATTTATCTTTTTTATCTTTATCTATAGCATTACTTTTGTCATTTAGCTTTATTTGCGCCTGTGCGTCGTCAAATTTTGCTAAAAATAAGATTGATAAATCTGCCGCCCTTAAGCAGGATGATCTTACACCGCAGGAAAGAGCTCAGCTTGCTTTTTACGTCTATTCGGACTTTAAAGCCATATTAAATCATTACTATCCTTCTGGCTGGATGGGAGATAGCAGAGATTTATCGTTTAATCAGCAGTATGCCAGAGATATTTATGCAGGAAAACATTGCATAAGAGTACAGTACACGCCAAGAGGATCGCAGAGGTGGGCTGGAATATACTGGCAGCAACCTTCAAACAACTGGGGTGATAAACAAGGTGGATTCGATTTAAGTAAAGCCACTTATGTAACTTTCTGGCTGAAAGGCGAAAAAGGTGGTGAAGTTGTAAGCGAAGTTAAAATCGGTGGACTTAAAGGCGCTTTTCCGGATTCTGCAGAAGCAGCAACTAAGAAGAAGATAGTTCTTACAAACGAATGGAAGCTTTATTGGATAGATTTAAGAAAAAAAGATACATCTTATATAGCTGGAGGTTTTTCGTTTGTGGTAACTAGGTCGGACAATCCTAATGGCTGTACATTTTATATGGATGAAATAAGGTATGAGATGAACAAATGAAGAAACTGATTTTGCTTTTCACTATTTTTATGCTTGCTTTTGCTGGCTGTGAAAGAAATCCGGCCGGGTCGCTTATGTATAATGGAGTATATGACTCCGATCCTTCAATATGGTCAGATCCATTTATACTTTATATTAACGGGGACATCAGAACAAGAGTTGTTCCATTTGACAGCGCTATAGGTGCTTACACTAATATTTGGGAAAAATACAGGCATCTAGGCAATGAGCTTGAAGCAAGCTATAATGGCGTTTCGCACAGCGGACACAAGTGCATAAAAATGAAATGGTCCGGAGATTTCAGCGAAACATTTGAGAAAGGTGATCGGGTAAATAACGCAGCTTTTTGGTTTACCACCACAAATAATGGCAGCGGAAAAAATTTAACTTTTGGCAAATACACAAAAATCTCTTTCTGGTGTAAAACGGAACTTGCAAGCGATACTGAAGTCGTAATTAACGTTTTTGGTCATGAGTATCCGTCAAAAGATATAGTAATACCTTCCAGTGAGAACTGGAAGCATTATGAAGTTGATATTTCATCATATAATGCATCTTCGGTTAAATCATATATTTCCGTCACAATGCAGCCTAACTCAACCGCTCCGATTGACTCTGAAAACAATAAGTACTGTGGTGGCGGAACGATATATCTTGACGATATAAGGTTATCAAGATGAAAAAAATAATACTTTTGACAATTATTGCAGTTTTGATTATTAATTCTGCTGCTTATGCGGGAAACATCAAATTAGATTTTTCCAAAGCTAAGCCTGTAAATGCTTTTGTGCGTTCAGCGTTAATGCCAGGCTGGGGGCAGGGATGGAATAATCAGCCCGTAAAAGCGTGGGTTACTTTTGGAGTTTTTGCAGTTTCAGCTGCAGGAGCGTTTTATTTTAATTCTCAGGCCTTCCATAAATATGAAAAGCATGAAATCAGCGGTAAATATTATGACGAATATGAAAGTAATTATACGACTTCTCAGATTTTAACTTTTGTCGCTATCGGAACATGGCTTTATTCGATTGTCGACGCGTATTTCGTAAGCAAACATCAGATAGATTTGCTGCCTCCAGTTACGTCGTATTTAAATTTTTATTATGATGATAAAAATGACGCCTATTATTTGATATATTCTAAAAGGTTTGATATTTGACAAATAAATCGTTATATATGTAATATAATACATTTTATTACGCGAGGATATAATTATAAAATGGACAATAAAAAGACTACTGTTATGCTTATAATTCTTTTAGTGATTCTCATTGTTCTTATGTTTTTAAGAGCATGTGGCATGGGACCATGGTATGATAAAAAAGATCAAGACAAAAATGAAAATATTAAGCCTATTGAATCTGAAGTTTTTACCGTTAAAAACGATACTAATACGGTAAATATTTCTATAAATGAAGTAACAGTTGGCTCAAATACGGTTACTGCTGTAATTGAAGAGGAAATTGTAAAAGAAGAACCTAAACCAAAGCATGAGGTGCTTGAACCAAAACCTGTCGTATCTAAACCTGTTCCTAAGCCGGCTGTAAAACCAAAACCAAAACCTAAACCAATATCTAAATCGGATTTACCGAAGCCTGCCGTGCAAAAACCAAAAAAAGAAGTTGTTACTACGCCCGTTTTTACGAACAAATCAGGGTTTAAACCTTTTTATGTATATAGTGAGGTAGGCATAAAAGAGAATCATTATTCGCCTTATGGTATGATGGGCGATATCAGTTCTCTTACTATAGAACAAAGTTCCAATGAAAATCCTCATTCTGGCAAAACATGTATAAAAGTTATTTATGATCCTAAAGGCAAGTCCGGCTGGTCAGGCATGTATTGGACTGAACCAGCAAACAACTGGGGAGACAAAGGTTTTGGGTTTAATCTTACAGGAGCGGAACGAATTTCTTTCTGGGCAAGGGGAGAAGAAGGCGGTGAAATTATAAGTAATTTTATAATGGGCGGTGTTCAAGGCAAACAATATGAAGATTCCGATTCAAGAGCCATAGGACCGATAGAGCTTACGTCGGAATGGAAACAATATTTTATTTATCTTGAAGAAGCCGACTTGTCAAATATCATCGGCGGTTTTTGTTTTACAATTACAAAATCAAACAACGCAATGGGTGCGATATTTTATCTGGATGATATAGTTTATGAGTAGAAATGTCGCCCGCCAGGTCTGTCATCAATATTGTTTTCTATTTCATTGTGACTTTCACCACAATTTATGTTTGTAGTTTGTCGTTGCCAAGTTTTTAAGCTTAATAATAAAAGAGGAGAAGAGTATGAAAAAAATCGTTTTTGTCTTAGTCTCATTCTTAGTGTGTGGTTTTGTTCTCACCGCTTGTTCGCCAGAGGGGAAAAAGACCAATAAAAACCAACTCTCAAGCCAAATAACCGTAGAAGTAATGCCCGATGTAATAACAGGAAGAATAACTGCAAGTAATCCTTCGCACACATTGATGTCCATTGTTAAAAATAACGGTGTTGTTCAGCCAAATGTATCGGTCACTTGGAATGTATATCCTTCAACTATGGGGGTTTGCATTCCCAAACAGTCTTCTTCTACGGTATTTACAGCTGATACAACTCAAACAGGGAGCGGAACAATAATCGCTTCTTATAATGGAGTAAATTCTGCTCCCGTCAACTTTTCTATAAATGAAGAACCATTGATAATCGATTCAGTTGTAATATCTCCTTCGGTGACACAAAGTATCGTCAGTACGCAGACAGTTACATTTACGGCTACGGCAAAAGCTGGAACTACTACTGTTACAGGAGTTGGAACCCAGATAACTTGGACGGTAACAGGACCCGGCAGCATATCTCCAAATCCCAGCAACAGCGGCTCTTCTGTTACATTTACTCCTTCTGGCACTGCAGGCAATGCAGCCGTTAAAGCAAGCTATGGTACTGTAAACAGCAGTGTTGTCAATGTTGTAATAAGTACTGGGACTGGAGGTGAAAGCTCTACAAAGTTTTTAGTATATAGCGATGCAGGGTTGACTACTGAAAGCGGAGGGATAAATTATAGTGAATTTGTTTGGACATATCCCTCAGGGCAAGAAGCATCTCCTTGTGCTTTGATGACTGAAAAAACAGATGGTGGTGGTGCTCCTGGTGATACCTCTAAATATTTTGTAATAATAAATAATTATGATGCACAAACTAATAAAGTGTGTGGTTGGAATTTTAAATTGTATACGAAAAAAGATTTGACAGCTTATACTAAACTAGTTTTTTATGCAAAAGGAACTACAGCTTCAGATAAATTATCCGTTGAATTTGGCAGTGTTAACAATGGAGATAGTGGATATTTAAGTACACCAAAGCTTTTTAATCTAACTACATCATGGCAGAAATATGAAATTGATATATCTGCCATTAATAGAACTTCAATAGGAATTCTTGCCAATTTTATTTTTGCAAATGAAGCCAAACATGGTAACATACCAAATGAAACTGTATATATAGATTATATTTATTTTGAATAAATAAGCTGCTTTATAAAAAAGGCGGTCGCTTAAAAGCGCCGCCTTTTTAATTTATCTATTAGTTACAGTTGCACTATGCCATTACGACCTCATTAATTTTGTATAATATCACAACCAAAATTAACACTTAGAAAAGATACTGTAAATGCTGCGTGCAGCTCTGACTGTCGGGAGGATAAATGTCTAAAATAAAAGAAGATATATCAATGTCATACTGGAAAAATGAAGACGATGTTGACGATTATGTAAAAAGATGCTTTGACAAATTGGGCAAAAGAAAAAACATTGACTATACTCAAAAGTCGTCAATGTCCTACTATATGAAAGAAGCACTTAAAAGTTCTGCAAAAACCAAACAGAAATCAAATTTCGGCGTGCCTGATTTTCAAATTGAAAAATTCAAACAAAACAACACAATTTTACCTGTGATAATTGAAAATAAATTTCATTTAAACAGACTCATATTTAAGCCTAATAAAGATATAAAACAAGATGATAAGTCAATCAGCGCTTATGCCGTCAACGGAGCTTTATATTACGCTAAAAATATGATTGCAAGCGGCAAATATCGCGAAGTTATCGCCATAGGCTGCGCCGGCGACAATGCCGCAAACGTTCAAATCAAAGTTTATTATGTCTACGGCTCTTCGGAAGGCGCCTATAAAGAAATGTCAAATTATATATCTTTTGACTTTTTGGAAAACCAAAAAACCTTTAATGATTTTTATAAAAACGCCACTATTACCGAAGAAGATAAGCATAAAATTTTAATTAACAGCCGTGAAAAACTTCAAAAATACGCCAAAGAATTAAATAAATTAATGCATAATCACTCAATCACTGCTCCGCAAAGGGTTTTATATGTTTCAGGCATGCTTCTTTCAATGCAAAGTTTATTTGGCAAGGATAATGAGCTTCTCAAAACAGGGCTTATCCCTGACGATTTAAAAGACTTGCAAACGAATTCAGGCAGAGACGGCGTGATAATAGTAAATCAAATAGAAAATTATTTAGAATCCAGAGATGTGCCGCAAGATAAACGCGGCTTAATGCTTTCTGAATTTAATGAAATCAAAAAAGCTCCGCTGCGCGATAAAACGACCGAGCGTGACAAATTAGTTGAAAAACTACTCAATAAAGAATCCAGCGTCAATAAGCAGATTTTTACTTATATTTACGAAAATATTTATAAATCCATAGACGGCATGGCAGGACATCTTGATATTATGGGCGAAATGTACAGCGAGTTTTTAAAGTATGCTCTCGGCGATGGGAAAGAATTAGGAATTGTTTTAACGCCGCCGTATGTTACAAAAATGATGGCTCAAATTTTAGGTGTTGACAAAGATTCTAAAGTTATGGATCTAGCCACAGGCTCGGCAGGTTTTTTAATTTCGGCAATGCAAATAATGATTGAGCAGATAGAAAAAGAATATGGCAAAGGTTCTACAAAGGCAAATAACAAAATAGAAAAAATTAAAAAAGAACAGCTTTTAGGAGTTGAATTAAATATCCAAATGTTTACGCTGGCTTCAACAAATATGATTTTAAGAGGCGACGGCTCGTCAAATATCAAAGCCGCCGACTCGTTTAAAGAACCTCCTAAACTTTATCGCGATTTCAGAGCTGATAAACTGCTTTTAAATCCGCCTTTTACTTTTGAGGAAAACGGAATGCCATTTTTGAAGTTTGGCTTAGAAAATATGAAAATCGGCGGCAAAGCGGCAATTATTATTCAAGATTCTGCAGGAAACGGCAAGGCGATAAAATCAAATAAAGAAATATTAAGGCATAATCAGCTTATAGCAAGTATTAAAATGCCCGTTGATTTATTTGTGCCTATGGCCGGGGTACAGACTTCGATTTATATTGTAGAGCATACAGGAAAGCCTCACGATGAGTCAAAGCAGGTGAAATTTATAGATTTTAGAAACGACGGCTATAAAAGAACCGAGCGCGGTATTATTGAATCGGACAACCCCGTCCAAAGATATCAAGACATTGTTCAAATTTTTAAAAATGGAAAAACTGCCAAAGTCAAAGCTGCGTGGAATTTAGAAAAGCAATTCGTTATGGAAGAAATAGATGACAGCGGTGTGGGTTGGAATTTTGACCAACACCAAAAAATTGACACAAAACCGACTGAAGCCGATTTTATGAAAGTTGTAAGCGATTATTTGGCATGGGAAGTAAAGCAAGTTTTAACGGCAGATAACAGTTAAAAAAAGCGGCTTGGCAGCGGCAAAATACAAAAAGGCAAATAAATGCAATATAAAAAATTTAGAATCGGAGATTTATTTTATAAACCTGATTTAAAATTTATCGGTGAATATCCGTTTAAATATATAAAACGCGGCAATTTATCTAAAATTAGAAATAAAGAGTTTGATTTACCTCTTGTTAATGCAAAGCATGGCGATAACGGCATTATGTATTATGGCCGCTTGTCAGACTTTGAATATGTAGAAAACAGCATTGCCATTATTGCCGACGGTGCCGTTTCCACGGGCGATGTATATCCCCAAATTCATAAAACAGGAGTTTTGTATAATGCGTATTTAATCAAGCCTTTTACAGATTTAAAAAGGGAAGCGTTAATTTATTTATCTGTAGTTATTAAAAAATCTGTTAAATTAAAATTTAGCTATGAAAATAAGGCGACTTGGAATAAAATTAAAACTGAACAAATTGAACTTCCAGTAATGTCTGAAGGCAGTCCAGACTACGACTATATGACCGCTCGCATTCGCGAGCTTGAAGCCGCTCGCATTCGCGAGCTTGAAGCCTATTTAAAAGTTACAGGATTAAGAGATTATATACTTACGGAAAAAGAGAAAAAGATTTTAGTTGATTATCGTCGGGGGGGGGGGGGGGGGTAAATTTTAAACCCTTCCGTATAGGTGATTTATTTTACATTGGCCGAGGTAATATCCAAAATCAGAATCAACTAGTACCCGATAAAAATGGTATTTCTTTTATTGCTCAAAACGATAACTCAAACGGTCATGTTAAGAAAGTCAAACAAGAATTCAATAAAGTATTCCCTAAAAACAGCATTGTCATTGGCAGACAAACTGCGGTTATTTATTTTCAACCGGAGAATTTTATAACTACTGATGGTGTTTTAGTATTAATGGAAAAAAAACAAAATATAAAAAATTCTGAAATGGGGTTATATATAACTGTCTCTATAAAAAAACAGCTTGAATCATTTAGTTATTCAAATACAGTTTCGTCGGCAAAACTTAATTCTATTGAAATATTGCTGCCTTGCACTTCAGAAGGCAGTCCAGACTTTGAATATATGACCCAATTCATAAAAATTCAACAGAAACTTGCGATAAAAAGTGTGATTGAATGGAAAGACAAACAAATTGGAATTACAAAACAAATAACGACAGATTTTTAAAAATATTTTGAGTAGTAACAAGCAGGCGGAGTAAAATGAGGATAATTGATATAAAATAAAAAATTTCGGTTAGGAGGGGGAAACAATGTTTGTCAAAGTAAGAGGAACTAAAGCAGGCGTACATGGAGAAGGAGAGTTCATAGTAAATTTGGAAAGCATAAAAAGCATTGAAGTTTTGCTCGGTGAAAATAAGATTTTATATTTGTTTGACGATTCAAAAGGAATAATGATAAAAGATGAAGATTATGAAAGACTTTACTCTTTGCTTGATGTTAAAGACTGCACGCTTGCTGGTTAATTTATTTTTTTTCAATGCTGCCGAGTGAAATTGATTTTATAAATTCTTCGGCAGCTTTTTCGTTTTTAACTGAATAAGGGTAAATGCTTAATATCTGCCAAAAATGTGTTTTATACGTTATAAATTGCTGTTTAATCCCAAATTTTTTACCGCCTTTTTCAAAAGTTCCCTCAAGAAGAATACTGTCAGCCATTCCGATTTTATTTTCGACAGTTTTATAGTTGAACTTATTGTCTTTAAATTTTGCCACAGCTGTACTGATTCCCGACTGAAGTCTGGCTTTGTTTTTATATTCACAGTAATGGACGATATATTCGACTTTTTTATATATCGAAGAGTAAAAGTATATGGTTTTAATTTTATCTTTCAGCTGTTCTTTAACGTTTTGCTCGGTAAGTTCCCGTCTGGTTAAAGGCGGCGCGGTAATGGTAACAGCGGCCGTTTCAATGTTCTGTTCTATGGGAGCATTCTTTTTTTCCTGATTTTTAGCTGAAATATTTACCGCGGCAAACAGCGCTGCAAGTATTACAAATATTATCAATGATTGTTTTGTCATTTTTTCTTTTCCGCCTTATGGACTATGACTTCATCTATGATAACGGAATTTATATAGTTTTTTGACGACTCTTTATTTGCCTGTGAATAAGGAAAAACCGAAAGCACTTGCCAGAAATTCAATTTTCTTTTTATCAACAGAATTTCTGCTCCAAATGGTTTTCCATCTATGTCAAAAGTTCCAGAAAGCGTAACCATCTTGTCTTCACCTTTGGAATTTTGTGAAACATCGTATTTAAACGATTTTCCTTCAAAAATATTAACAATATTTTTTTGCGCGTCTTCAAGATTTATTTCGTTTTTATAAAGCGTGTATATCAGCGAATACTCGGCCTTTTTATAAAATGTTCCATAAACGGCAGCATATTCAACTGAATCTTTCTGCGACTGTTTAATCTGCTCTTCGTTTAAACTCTTTTTTTCAAGCAGCGGAGCTGTCACAGTTACTGAAGCTTCTTCGATGTATTGTTTTTTAGGTTCATTTTTTGCAGATTTAAACTGCATTCTTGCATTGCAGGAAATAACTGTAATTCCAACTATCGCCACAAATATCCAAATAAACGTTCTCTTGCTCATAATGGAAGAATCTCCTCTAAAATTATTTAAAAATTTCTTATACCGCAAGATATAAGAATTAAATAATATTATATAATATGCAGAAAATTAAAACTATATAACGGCAAATGATAAAAATTGCAAATCTCAATAAATCATTCGGAAGCAGAATTCTTTTTGACAATCTCAATCTGAGCGTCAATGAAAAAGAACGCGTCGGACTGGTTGGAAGAAATGGTCACGGAAAAACCACTTTATTTAAAATTATTCTTGGAGAAACGGAATACGATTCCGGTTCCGTAAGCATGCCTAAAAATTACAAAATAGGTTACCTGGAGCAGCATATCAATTTCACAAAACAAACGGCAGTTGAAGAAGCCTGTCTGGCATTGCCCAAAATGGAAAAAAACGAACAATGGAAAGTGGAAAAAATTCTTTCAGGGCTTGGGTTTTCCTCTTCTGATATGCTGAAAAATCCTCTTGACTTTTCCGGAGGTTATAAAATCCGCATAAATCTGGCAAAAGTTTTGTTGTCGGACGCAAATATGCTTATGCTTGACGAGCCGAATAATTATCTTGATATTGTGGCTATAAGATGGCTTTCTTCTTTTTTGCGCGGCTGGAAAGGCGAACTTATGCTTATAACGCATGACAGAAATTTTATGGACAGCGTCATAACACATTGTGCTGCGATTCACCGCACAAAAATAAGAAAAACATACGGAAACACGCAGAAACTTTATGAGCAGATAGAAAAAGAAGAAGAGATTTATGAAAAAACAAGACAGAATCAAGAGAAAAAGAGAAAACAGACAGAAATTTTTATCAGAAGGTTCAGAGCGAAAGCAAGGCTTGCGGGCATGGTGCAGTCCAGAATTAAATGTCTTGAAAAACAGGGAAATATGGAAGAGCTTCCTGAAATAGAAAATCTCGATTTTTCTTTTTCGGGAATTGCATTTCATGCGGCGAAAATGCTGGGAGTCCATAATCTTGGTTTTGGATATACTGCGGACAATATGCTGATGCAAAAACTCTCTTTTGATATTTTAAAAAAGGACAGAATATGCGTTATAGGTAAAAATGGAAAAGGTAAATCGACTCTTTTAAAACTTTTAGCTGAAAGGATTGTTCCCATCGAGGGAAGCATAAAAAAACATCCCGATTTAAAAATATCTTATTTTGTGCAGTCGGACAGCACAAATCTTATCGCACAAAGAACGGTTTTCGAAGAAATTATGAGTACTGACAGCGAATGCCTGCCTCAAAAAGCAAGAAATATTGCGGGCGCGATGATGTTTAGCGGCGATGATGTATCAAAACAAATCAAAGTTTTAAGCGGAGGGGAAAAAAGCCGTGTTTTACTTGGAAAAATACTTGTCAAGCCTGCCCATCTGCTTCTTCTGGACGAGCCTACAAATCATCTCGATATGGAATCATGCGAAAGTCTTATTGAAGCCATTGAAGAGTTTGAAGGTTCGGTTATAATGGTTACACATAATGAAGAGCTTCTCCACAATATAGCCAAAAGGCTTATAGTTTTTGACAGAGGCAGAGTAAGCGTTTTTGAAGGCTCTTATAGGGATTTTTTAAACGGCAGAGGATGGGAAGATGAAGGCGATAACATAAAGTCAAAAGACGATGTAAAAAATAAAAATTTGGGCAGAGAAGAAATCAAAAAGCAGAGAGCATGTCTTATTCAGAAAAAGTCCGCAGTTTTAAAACCTCTTGAAGAAAAAATTATAAAACTTGAAAAAGAAATATTACAGAAAGAAAAAGAACTGCAAATAAATACAGAAAAACTTATCAAGGCTTCGATTGAAAAAGACATAGAATTTCTTGCCGAAGGTCCAAAAGTGGATAAACGATTAAAAGCTGAACTTGGCTTTTTATATGATGATTTTTCCGATGTAACCGAAGAGTTTGAAAAACAATCGGAATACTTTAAAATTAAAATGATGAAATTTGACGGATAAATACAACATAGAAAAAAATTGCCGCATATGATGGCCTATTGTGTATCTTCTTTTCCCTGTCAAATCATTTAAAAAAGACACCGAAAATATATTATAGTTTGTCGTTGTTTGTCTTTTTTGGTGTCATTTTACTTGACAAGATTCGTTTTCTTTAAAAACAGGTTTATTTATGTTATAATACCACATAAAAAAACCGATAAAATAGGAGGAGAATGGAAAAAATGTATAAAATTTTAAAGACTTATAAAAGTGATGAAGGGCTTGAGGCATTGATATCGAACAAAGAGTTTGAAATAGTTACAAAGGACAAGCCTTCCTCCGATAAGTACAAAACGCTTAAGGAAGAATTTGATACAGTTGATGAAGATTTAAAAAATTTTATAAAGGATATAGACTGTCTTTTAATACGTTCTGAAGTCAAGGTTTCTGAAGCTTTTATAAAGGCCGCACCAAAACTTAAATTTATCGGCAGAGCCGGCACCGGCGTTGACAATGTTGACAAAGATGCAGCGACCCAAAAAGGAGTTATCGTAGCAAATGTACCCGGCGGAAATACGATTTCTGTAGCCGAGCATACTGTAGGACTGATACTTTCCATGGCTAGAAGCCTTCCTGATGCCGTCATTTCAATGAAAAACAAAAAGTGGGAAAAAAAGAAATTTATGGGAAATGAAATATTCGGAAAAACTCTTGGACTTATCGGACTTGGGAGAATAGGCACTGAAGTCGCAAAAAGGCTGTTGTCTTTTGGAATGAAAGTTGTGGCTTACGATCCGTTTGCAAATACCGAAATTGCCAAAGCCAACGGTATAGATTTAATAGCTCTTGACGAAGTTTTTGCAAAGTCCGACTATCTTTCTATACATTCTCCACTTACGGACGATACTAAAGGAATGATAAACGCAGCCAATATATCCAAAATGAAAGACGGAGTAAGAATAGTTAACTGTGCAAGAGGTGCGATTATTAATGATAAAGATTTGTCGGAAGCCGTAAAATCCGGAAAAGTTGCGGGCGCTGCTCTGGACGTTTTTATAAAGGAACCTCCGGAAGAATGGACTTTAATTGAAACTGAAAACGTAATAGCCACTCCTCATTTAGCTGCATCAACCGAGGAAGCGCAGGTAAAAATAGCGCAGGAAATGAGCGAAGTTATAATAGATTTTTTTACTAAAGGTCTTATAAGAAATGCCGTAAACGTTCCTACGGTTGATTGGGAAACTTATAAGAAAATGAAACCTTACATAGAACTTGCTTCAAAAATCGGTTCTTTTCAGGGGCAAATTGCCGAAGGTGGAATTATAAATGTAGAGATAAGCTATTTCGGAAATATTGCAGCCTTTAATATCAATCCGCTTACAGTGGCTTATCTTGAGGGCTTGTTAAGCCATATTCTCGATATAAAAGTGAATTCCGTAAACGTTTCTCTTATAGCAAAGGAAAGAGGAATTAAAATAAAACAAATCATAAACCGCGATATAGATGATTATGTCGGTTCAATCAACGCCAAACTCAAAACTGATAAAGGCGAATTTTTGATGTCGGGAACTCTTTTTGGTGATACAAATCCAAGGATAGTAAATATTAACGGACTAATCGTTGACATTGTACCTTCTGCCGGAAAAATACTTATCATTAATGATGACAAGCCCGGTGTAGTCGGCAGAGTGGGCGCCGCGCTCGGTGACAACAATGTAAACATCGCAGGAATGAATGTAGGAAGAAAAGTTGTCGGCGGAGAAGCGCTTACTGTTATTGAAGTTGACAGCGCTATCTCAAACGATGTTATTGACAAAATTGCAAAAATAAAAGGTGTAAAAAAAGCGAAATATATAGCTTTATAATTTGCATATTATTATGATAAGAGCTGTAAATGAACCTCTGCACAGCAAGCTGTGCAGAGGTTCATTCTCTATTTGTCTCTTGCTAAAATGCTTCTTTTTTCAAAGACAACATTCAGTACGCGTTTTTATCTTTGCACTAAGATTGTCCAGTCGAACCCTGCAAAAATACCTTCAAAATTGATATAATTGCAAAATAATGAATTATTTAATAGAGACAATCGGATGTCAGATGAATGTCTGCGATTCCGATATACTAAATTCAGTTCTTTTGTCATATGGCGGTACAAAAGTAAATACTTTGTCCGATGCGGATGTCGTCATTATTAATACTTGCGCAGTACGCGCTCAGGCTGAACAAAAAGCTTTTTCTTTTTTGGGAAGAGTTGACGAGTTTAAAAAGGAAAAAAAGCGCGGTTTGAAAATTGTGGTCGTCGGCTGCATGGCCGAAAGACTCGGGGACAAAATAAAAAGACGTTTTCACGGAATTGACCTCATCATAGGTGCAAAAGACATAGGTAATGCTGCGGTAAGAATACTTGATTTGTGCGGTATGGATAAAAATGTAAAAAGTGAAATACATGGAGAAAAATCAGATATAGTGCGTTATGTGACGATTATGTGCGGCTGTGACAATTACTGCTCTTACTGCATAGTTCCTTCTGTGAGGGGGAAAGAGATAAGCTTTGATTACAAAAATATTATCAACGAATGCAGAGTTATGGCCGGAAATGGAGCCAAAGAAATAATACTTCTGGGACAAAATGTCAATTCTTACCGGTGCGGAGATGTTAATTTCGCTTCTCTGATAAAAAAAGTTTCTGAAATCGATGAAATTCAAAGAATAAGATTTATGACAAATCACCCGAAGGATTTGAGCTCTGAATTAATTGAAACGATGGAGGCACATTCCAAAGTGTGTCCACATATACATCTGCCGATGCAGTCGGCTTCAAATAAAGTTCTGTATGACATGGAGAGGAAATACACTTATGAACATTATCTCGGACTTGTGAGCATGCTCAGAAATAAAATTCCTGATATTAACATTACAACTGACATTATCGTCGGCTTCCCGGGTGAAACGGAAGAAGACTTTCTGACTACTTTAAAAGCCATACAGCAGATACGTTTCGGGGGGTTGTACGTTTTCCGTTATTCTCCGCGACCTAATACGAAAGCAGCGGCCATGCGCGATGATGTGCCTTTGGAAGAAAAGAAAAGGCGGCATGCGATAATACTTGAAGAATCAAACAAAATATCGGTTGAAATAGTGTCAAAATATGTAGGAACCGCACAGGAGGTTTTAACGGAAAAACACGAAAATGGAATTCTGCAAGCAAGAACGAGAAGCGCAAGAAAAGTGTTTATAAAAGGTGGAGAAAAAGATTTGGGAAGAAACATGAATGTTTTGATAAAAGAAGCAAAAATAAATTCTCTTTTCGGCGATATTATATGAAAAAATCTAAAAATATCAAGTTTGTAATTTTGCTTTTATTGTTTTTGCTTACCACATGGTACCTTCTTTACGGGCTTAATCGCATAGGAATCTTTAAAGAAAATATTTATTATAATGAAGTAAGAGCCGCCTCTCTTTTGTTTAACGTAGATCCGATTCTTATTGAATCCGTAATGAAAAGAGAATCTAATATGAATCCTGAAGCGATTTCTAACAAAGGCGCCGTTGGACTTATGCAGATTATGCCAAAAACAGCTCTGGAAATTTCTGAACATATCATTTTCGGCGATTATAATGAAAATAAACTTACCGACCCTTCGATTAACATAATGTTCGGCGCATATTATCTTTCAAAACTTTTGGACTATTACAACAATAATTTGATTCTTGCTCTGGCGGCTTACAACGCTGGCATAGGTAATGTCGATAAGTGGCTTGAGAAAGATCCTGATATAGCAAAAAAGTTTTCAAAAATACCGTTTAAAGAAACAAGAAAACACGTAAAGGCTATTGTTATCACATATACTTTTCATAAAGGAGCGCTACGATTAAAATCTCTTATGAAAACAAAGAAAAAATGACTCCTCTGATGCAGCAATACTGGAGCATAAAATCCGAATATACGGGGATCATTTTGTTTTTTCGTTTAGGTGATTTCTATGAAATGTTCGGTGATGACGCCGTCAAGGCCTCTCCGGTTATGGAAGTGGTGCTTACTCAGCGCGCGGGGATGCCCATGTGCGGAGTTCCACATCATTCCGTCAACACATATATTAGAAAACTGATAAATAAAGGGCATAAAGTTGCAGTCTGTGAACAGATAGAAGAGGCTGGAGCATCTAAAGGCATAGTCAAAAGAAGCGTTGCAAAAGTTATCACGCCCGGCACTGTTCTTGAAGATACTTTGCTTGAATCGAAAAAAAACAATTATTTAATGTCCGTATATTTTGACGAAAATACTTTTTCGGGAGCTTTTGCCGCGGCGGATATTTCCACCGGAGATTTCTTTGTTTCAGAATGCTCTTTAAAAACTCTTGAATCGGAAATTTCAAAGTATAATCCCGGAGAAATCGTCATAAATTCAAAAAATCTTTTAAATCCTTATATTGCTCAGTATGTTGAAAAACTTAAAATTCCCGTATCGGAAGTTGAAGAGAAATATTTTGATTTTCCTTCGGGAATGCAAAAAATTCAAAAGACGTTTGGCCCAAATTCCGTTAAATCGTTTGGGCTTGACAAAAAAGAAATCGTCTCGGCCTGTGCGGCGGTTTTAAATTATATAGCTGAAACTCAACCTCAGTCGGTTGGAATATTTTCTTCGATAAATCATCTAAGGAATACGGATTTCATGTGTCTTGATGGCACGGCTATAAGAAATTTGGAACTGCTCTATTCGATGTCTTCAGGAAAAACGGAAAACTCTCTTCTATCGGTAATGGATGGCACTAAAACACCTATGGGCGCCAGAACCTTAAGGCAGTGGCTTATAAAACCTCTTATAGACACGGTTAAAATCAAAGAAAGGCAAAAAAAGGTAGGCTTTTTTATCGAAGATAGCATTATACGCAAAGAGATACGCGAAAAATTAAAAAACGTTTCCGACATAGAAAGAATTGCCGCCCGCATATCTTCGTCTTCGGCCAATCCCAGAGAGATATCGGCGTTAAAAGATTCTTTGCGTGTAATAAATGGAATCGCCGCAATATTAAATAGCGATGAAAAACTGAATGCGCTTAAAGATAAAAATGATATTATAATTAAAAAAATAGAAGATACTTTAGTTGAAGAACCGTCCGTTTCATTAAAAGACGGCAATGTAATAAAAAGTTCCGTAAGCGCCGTGCTTGACGAATTACGCAGGCTTTCTACAGACACAAAAACGTATATATCGAATCTCGAAACAAAAGAGAGACAGAACAGCGCAATCAATAATCTGAAAATTGGTTACACTTCTATTTTTGGATACTATATCGAAATTTCAAAAGCAAATATACCTCTTGCCCCAAAACACTATATAAGAAAACAGACTCTTGCAAACTGCGAAAGATATATAACAGAAGAGCTTAAAGAGCTTGAATCCAAAATTTTATCTTCTCAGGAAAAAATTTTAAGATTGGAAAGCGAGCTTTTCAATATTTTAAGGCAAGAACTTGCGACATGCTGCAACGATATTTTAAAAACTTCCCATGCAGTAGCCGAGATCGACATCTTCTGCGGCTTTGCCCAAAACGCTCTTGATTACAATTATACATGCCCTGAAATCAACGATGGGACCGACTTAAATATTCAGGAGGGGAGACATCCTGTAGTAGAACGCATTTTAAAATCTGGAGAATTCGTCGCCAACGACACTGATTTTAAATGTGAAAGTTCACGCATAATGATTTTGACGGGTCCTAATATGTCCGGAAAATCCACATATTTAAGGCAAAACGCTTTGATAGCTATAATGGCGCAGGTGGGTTCGTACGTTCCGGCAAAAGCTGCCACAATCGGAGTAATCGACAGAATTTTCACAAGAATTGGAGCCGGCGATAATCTTGCCGGCGGAGAATCGACTTTTATGGTTGAAATGACCGAAACGGCAAATATATTAAACCAATATACTTTCAGAAGCTTGATAATTCTCGATGAAGTCGGAAGGGGAACTTCTACTTATGATGGAATGTCTATAGCATGGGCGGTCATCGAGTATTTTGCCGATGAAAAACGTGAGGCAAATTTGGGTGCAAAAGTGCTGTTTGCCACGCATTATTTTGAACTTACAGAACTTTCAAAAAAATATAAAAGCGTTATCAATTTCAGCGTGGACGTAAAAGAGTGGAATGGTGATGTGGTGTTTCTTCATAAAATAAAAGAGGGCAGTGCGGACAGATCTTACGGCATACATGTTGCGAAAATAGCGGGAATACCGCACAAAGTTATAGAGCGGGCGAACTCCGTTCTCAGAGAACTTGAAAAAAAACGCGTAGAACCTTCAAAGCTTAACGAAAGTGCACAAATAGAGTTTTTCTGTGCAGCAGAACCCCAAATTTTGATAGAATTAAAAAAGTTGGATATTGATAACATGAGCCCTATGGAAGCATTTAAAATTTTGAGTGAATGGAAGGAGAAATATAAATAAAATGGTCTTGAGCAAAATCTTCGATTCCAAACGGTTGAAATCTAAAAAAATGGAGCGGAAAATGGTTGAAAAAAGAAAAAACCGCAGAATGCCAATTATCAAACAATTTGGAGAGCCCATGATGATACAGATGGAAGGTAAATCTGTTCCAGGTGTGATTTTAGATTTATCGGCCGACGGGGTTTCAATGATAACTTATGCCTATATTCCAGTTGGCACAGAAATCTGCATGACCATAGATCTTCCTATGCTGAAAACAAGACCCATGAGCGGAAAGATCATATGGACTATGTCGAAAGGCGATATGTGGCGCATTGGGATTTACATCGGCACTATGGATACGCTCGATGCAAAATATATCAACAGAATGGCCATAGATTTCAATGACTGCGAAAACAAAATTTCGCTCGGCGTGCCTGATGTATGCATAAAAAGATGTTCGTATCATCAAATTTGCGAAAAACCGCAAAAGATATAAAAATGCCTATAAATATATTATCACAAGAAACTATAAACAAAATTGCTGCAGGAGAAGTGGTAGAGCGGCCATTAAATGCCGTTAAAGAGCTTGTAGAAAACTCTCTTGACGCATGTGCGTCTTCAATAACGGTTGAAATACTGAAAGCGGGAAAAAAACTTATAAGAGTTTCCGACAATGGCTTCGGTATGGACAGGAAGGATTTGGAACTTTCAATACTTAGGCATGCGACAAGCAAAATAGAAGATTTTAACGATTTGTCGCATATAAATTCTCTCGGATTCAGAGGAGAAGCTCTTGCTTCGATAGCTGCCGTATCAGAATTCGAAATAAAAACGAGAAAAAAGGGAGAAAGTTCCGGATGGAAATTGTTTGCTGAAGGCGGAAAAAATATTGATATATCTCCGCAGTCGCTTGCGGAAGGAACAATAACCGAAGTGAGAAATTTGTTTTTTAATACTCCCGCAAGGCAAAAGTTTTTAAAAAGTGATTCCACGGAAAAATCCAGAATAATAAATTCCCTTGAAGAAGCGGCTCTCGTAAACTGCGATTGTGCGTTTAAACTTATTTCTGAGAATAAAACCGTCTTTTCCTGTGCTGTAACGAAAAATAAGATTGAAAGAATAGCTGACATTATCGGAAAAGGTTTTGCTTCCGTACTTAAAAATGTAAAAATAAACCACACAAAAGCCGCTTTCGACATATATTTTACTGGACGTGAAGATTCGCAGCCCAACAAAAATCAGCAATATCTTTTCGTAAACGCAAGACCGCTAAACATACCGAAATTTCTTATACATTCTATTTATCAGGCGTACAAAGAGTCTATACCTCATGACAAACATCCCGGAATTTTAATATACGTAATGATAGATCCTTCCGATATAGACGTAAATATTCATCCAGCAAAACGTGAAATAAAGTTTGCCAATGAAGGAGAAATTTACGATATAATTTTTAAAGTGCTTAAAAATGCTTTGACTTCGCATACACATCCGGAAATCGTCATAAATACAAAAGTCGAAGAATTTAAAATACCCGGAAATAAAAACTATTACGACGAATACCGTAAACCTTGGCAAAAAAACACTTTTATTACTGAACCTAAAACATATTATGTTCGGCCGAAACACAATTATAATATCGAAAATTATGCAAATCTTTATGGCAAACAGCAAGATTTGCAAGAAGGCAGCAATGATATCATAAAAGTTTTAGGGCAGGTTTTTGATACGTATATAATAGCGCAAAAAGACGGCGGCTTATATATTTTTGACCAGCATGCCGCCGCCGAACGCATAAGATATGAAATTTATCTTGAGCAGTCGAAAAAAAATACTTTGAAGCTGCAGCAAATGCTCATACCGGAAAATCTTGAGCTTAATCCGAGCCTGTCCGAACTTTTGAAAGCAAACCTTTCATTGTTTAACGACTTGGGTATAGTTGTCGAAGAGTTTGGGAAGAACGCTTTCAGAATAACTGCATATCCTGCACTGTTGGACAATATATCTATAGAATATATAATAAAATCAATCATTGAAGATTTAGAAGTTGAAAAAAATATCGAAATAGAGAAAAAAAGAGAAAAGATTATCCGTTCTGCTTGCAGGGCAAGCATAAAAGCTGGAGACAATGTCTCTGACATTGAAGCAAAAAAGCTTATTAATGATTTGTTTAAATGTAGCCATCCATTCACATGCCCGCACGGCAGACCAACGGCATATAAAATATCTTTAAACGAACTTGAAAAATATTTTAATAGAAAATGATGAATATGGAAGATTGAATATTGGAAGTAATGCCATCTTGCGCTAAGGATGACATTACTCCCAAACTTATAAGCTTAAAAATTACTAATGAAAAAAATAATCGTTATCTCAGGGGCAACGGCAAGTGGAAAAACTAAAAAGGCCGTTGAAATATGTAAAAAAGAAAACGGCGAAATCATTTCGTGCGATTCAAGGCAAATTTATAAATATCTTGACGTCGGCACTAATAAAGAAGGCGTCATGCAGGATAACGGGTTAAGGCGGGTATCCGGAATCGTTCAGTATTTGACTGACTTAATCGAGCCTGACAAAATTTACAACGCCGCTGATTTTGTAAAAGATGCCGATTTTGCGATAAATCAAATTATCGAAAAAAAGAAAATACCCGTAATTGCAGGTGGAACGGGTCTGTACATAAAAGCCTTGCTTTATGGACTTGATGAAATGCCTAAAGCTGATGATAATCTGAGAAAAGAATTAAAATTGAAAACCGTCGATGAATTATACGATCAGCTTTCAAAACTTGACCCAGAAGCAGCGGTAAAAAATAGAAAAAATCCGCAGAGACTTCTGAGAGCGCTTGAAGTAAACATTTTATCTGGCAAAACGATGTCGGAACATTTTAAACCTAAGAAACCAAGATATGATTTTATTCATTACAACATATACGTTGAAAATGAAATTTTATACGAAAGAATAAATAACCGCTGTAAAAAAATGATAGATAGAGGAATGACAGAAGAAACGCAAAAAGTTCTTGATATGGGTTTTGACAAAAACTGTCCTGCATTAAACTCAATAGGTTACAGACATATAACGCGCTGTTTAAATGACGAAATTTCAAAAGAAAAAGCGCTTGAAGAATTTTCAAAAGATACGAGACATTATGCAAAAAGACAAAACACTTGGTTTAGGTCACAGTCGGATATGGAATTTATAAAGGGTTAACAGTGGAAAAGGAACATAAACAGCTTACCAAAAACGCGGGAAAAACGGCTTTCGGCACAATGCTTTCAAGAATACTCGGCTATATCAGAGATATGCTTGTCGCTAACTTATTCGGCGCCGGAATTTTTGCAGATGCTTTTTATGCGGCGTTCCGCATACCGAATCTTTTTAGAAGGCTTTTAGGCGAAGGCTCTTTTTCTGCGGCTTTCATTCCGGTATTCAGCGAATATCTTAACACGAAAGAAAAAAGCGAAACTCAAAAATTCTTAAATGCCGTTTTTACGGCTTTATTTTTGGTTTTGCTTATAGTGTCCGTTCTTGGAATGTTCTTTGCACCCGTGCTTGTAAAAATAATAGCATGGGGATTTACAAATGATCCTGAAAAAATGCAGCTTACCATAGAACTTACAAGGCTAATGTTTCCTTTCATTTTGTTTATATGTCTTGCCGCTTTTCTTCTTGCAGTTTTAAATACATTATATTCTTTCTTTTTGCCGGCGTTGGCGCCGTCTGCTTTAAGTGTTTGTGAAATATTTTATATTTTGGCTTTTGCTCCGCTGTTTAGTGCTGAAAGCCAGATAAAAGGTCTTGCTGTAAGCGTCATCGCGGGCGGAACTATTCACTTTCTTATACAATATCCAAAACTTAAAAATTTAGGTTGGAATCTAAAATTTAATTTTAATTTAAAACATCCCGGCATAAAAAAAATAGCTTTTCTGATGATACCTTCACTTATAGGTCTTTCCGTAGACCAAATAAACAGTTTTGTCGATACGATATGTGCTTCTTTTCTTGACGGCGGCTCGATAACGGCTTTATATTATTCCAATAGGGTTATGCAGCTTCCACTTGCGATTTTTGGTCTTGCTTTTGCAAGTGTATCTTTGCCGGCAATGTCAAAAGCATATGCTCAAAAAGATATGACAATGCTGAAAAATTCTTTAAACTATTCGATACGTTTCACGGTTTTTGTGCTTCTTCCTGCTGCGGCAGGATTAATGGCTGTAGGTCTGCCAATTATACGCTTATTGTTTGAGCACGGCAAATTTGATTTTTCCGCGTCTTTAATAACAAACAAAGCACTGTTTTTTTATTCCATAGGACTCCCCGCATATGCGATGGCAAAGATTTTTGCCAATGCTTTTTATGCTTTTCAGGACACGCGCACTCCGGTAAAAACTGCCATCTGGGCAATGATACTTCACGTTATTTTGTGTATAATTTTAATGTATCCTATGGGAGTGAGCGGGCTTGCTCTTGCCACGGCTTTAGCATCGTATTTTAATATGTTTTTGCTTATACTCTATTTAAGGAAACGGATAGGCAAACTTGGCCTGATGAAAATAATATTTTCAGGGTTAAGAGCGTCGGTCGCGGCTGTGGCTACGGCAGCCGCCGCATGGTATGCCTGCAAAGTGTCCGATACGATTTTTATATCGGTTCCCGCAGCCGTATTTGCGGGAATTATCGCGTTTTTAGTGATATCAAAACTGTTTAAATCTGAAGAATTAAATGCTCTTTTTCAAATATTTAAGAGAAAAACAGTTCAAGGAGATTAAATGTATTTAAAATACTTTGTCATTTTGTTTATTTTAGTTTTGACTCTTTCCACAGGAATATTGATAGGAAGTAAAATGTTTTCAAACTTCAAAATAACGGAAAATGAGTCAAGCACGGACATAAGAATAGCTGTAAAAGAAATACTGCCGGCCGCTGAATACACAAGTCTTATTTACCATTATACATCCGTAATAACTCATTCTGAAGCCGCAAAACTTTTCAGTGTTGATATTCCTTTGACAGAAAAAAAGGCCATATATACTATAGATGGAACAATAAAGATGGGGTTTAATTGTGAAAACATACAAATAGAAATCACTTATGATAATATAATCATGCGCATGCCTAGAATAATGATATTGTCACATGAAATTTATCCGGAAACTTTTAGCCTGTTTGACGAAAGGTCAAGTCTTTTTAACAGATACACTTTAAAAGACGCCAATGCAATACAACTGGCAAATAAAAGCGAGATGGAACTGAAAATACGACAAAACAGAGGCTTGTACGTACAGGCAAGAAAATTTGCAGAACAGCAATTCACATCTTTGTTGGAAAATATGCCAGGCATAAAAGGAAAATATACAATAGTGTTTGAATGGAATTCAAAGACGTAGCGTCAGGAATCGAGAAGGTGTTGCATCTATTGCCGCTGACGACAAACTTCTCTAAGTTTCAAAACAGCTGATCTTCAGCCTTTAAATTAACTATGAATAAATATCTTGAAAACATACCAAAACTTCCAGGCGTGTATATTATGCGTGATGGAATCGGGAACATAATATATATAGGTAAAGCGATAAGTCTTAAAGACAGGATTTCGTCTTACTTTCACGCAGATATAAATTCAAAAGCTGCGGCAATAATATCGGCGATGCGTAAAATAGATTACATTTTGTGCGTTTCTGAAAATGAAGCTTTGATAGTTGAAAGGCAGCTTATCAACAAAGTTAAGCCGTATTTCAATGCAATGTGGAAAGACGATAAATCTTATCCTTATATAAAGCTGACAAATGAGGATTTTCCAAGACTTTTTATAACTAGAAAAAAGCTTAAAGACGCTGCTTTGTATTTCGGGCCGTATCCGCAGGCTTTCTATATGAAAAAACTTGTCCGCTGGTTGTCAAAACTTTTTAAAATGCGTACATGCAAGTTAGAATTTTCAGAAGACAAGTCTCCGGATGAAAAAAAAGTAAAGTCATGCATATATTTTCACACAGAAATGTGTCCGGGCCCCTGTATGGGTAAAATTTCTTCGCAGAAATATAAAGATTCCACAAAAGACATCGAGCTCTTTTTAAATGGAAAATTTAAAAAGCTTGAAGATGAATGGGAAAGTAAGATGTACGAACTGAGCTCAAAAATGGAATTTGAACAAGCAAAAGAATTGCGCGACAGGATCTTTGCCGTTCGTTCAATGGGGGAAAGAGTTATGATAACGAAAATTACGAAAGAAGACATAGAAAAATCCGTTGAAAGAACTGACAGCATCAGCGAACTTAAACAGGTTTTAGGACTCAAACATATGCCTGTGGCAATAGAAGGTTTTGACAATTCAAACATGCAAGGAACAAACGCTGTTTCTTCTATGGTAAGATTTCTTAACGGGCTGCCTGACAAGAAAAATTACAGAAGGTTTAAAGTTAAAACAGTAATCGGAGCGGATGATTTTGCTACAATGCGGGAAGTGGTTTTGCGCAGATATTCTGGACTGATAAGAAGAAACGAGAAAATGCCGGATCTCATTTTAATTGATGGAGGCAAAGGACAGCTTGAAGCAGCAAAAAGTGCTCTTGACGAAATGCAGCTTCCTCTTCCTTTAATTTCTATCGCAAAAAGAAATGAGGAAATATTTATGCCACATAAAGACAAACCACTCATATTAAGCAGACATTCTCCCGCTTTAAGGCTTTTACAATCTGTAAGAGACGAAGCGCATAGATTTGCCATAACGTATCACAGAAAACTTAGAGAGAAAATAATATGAATCCACTGGGAGTATTTTATTTTTTATCTTCGATATTCACGGCGGCAGTCGTTTTTACGACTATGTCAAGAAAAGGAAAATCCAATGTAAACGTTTATTTTTCGCTTTTCTGTCTCTCGGTAACGATATGGTTTTTTTGTTTTGGAAATATGGTCATAAGCAAAAATGAGCACAATGCATTTATATGGAGCAAAATTGGATTTACGGGAATAGCTTTTAATGCGATTTTTCTTTTAAGATTCGTTTATGCCTTTACAAAAAAAATCGTAAAGTCACAGACTTTTATTTTTTTCTATGCGGCCGCTTTGATTTCCGTCGTTTTAAATTTTGCGGCTGGCATTTTTATAAGCGGCATAAGTGAACATTTTTTTGGGTTTTATCCTCAGGCGGGAATTTTATATGTCATAATACCGTTGCAGCTTATCTTTTTTATTTATTTGTGTTCAAAAAATTTAAAATCCTATTTAAGACGACCGGACTTAACCGCTTACCGACATAAGCAAATAAGAAATATCAATAAATCCCTTTACATCCTTTATGTTTTGCTTTTAGATATTGTTTTGACTTTCGTTGGTATTTCAATATATCCGCCGGGCGCGGTTGCAATGGCGATTTTCATATCGGCAATAGTCATAACTTTAAGAAGATATGGAATTTCTGACATAAAAATCATTATAAGCCGAGCCTGCATAATGATAGGGCTTGCGGTCGTAATTTTATCTTCTTCGTATTTCGTGTGGAAATACGCGAACTCATGGTTAATATCTTCTGTATTGACTTTTATCTTAACAGTTATAGGAACATATATCTACAGAACTGCCGTGGACAAGGCCGAAGATCTTTTTCTTGCGGAACAAAAAAAATATCAAAACACGCTCATACAGGCGGCAAGCGGCATGGCAAGAGAGCATAATCTCTCAAGACTCCTGAAACTTATATCCATGATAGTAATGCACGAACTAAAAGTTAAAAACTTTGCTGTATTTCTTGAAAACAGTGTAAAAAAAACTCTTGAATGCCATTATATAAGGCCTTCTGTTCCATGTGAAATCATATTTTCTTATTCGTATATGCACCCTTTTATAATGTTTATAAGAAATAAAAAAAGGCCTTTTGTTGCCGCCGATCTGCCTTTATACATAATGAATTCGGCCGATCTGCCTTTCCGACCAGATTTTATCATTCCTTTTTTCTTCGACAACGGCACAAACGGCTTTATGATTCTTTCGTCTAAAAAAGACGACATGCCTTACACCAGAGAAGATATAAGAACTTTTGAAGCTCTTTCACGTCAGACTTCTCTTGCCATAGAAAGTTGTTTGTTTTTTGAAGAGTTTAAACGTACGCAGGAAAAAATATTTGCCGCTGAAAAACTTGCTTCTGTGGGCGGACTTGCCGAGGGCGTCACTCATCAGATAAACAACAGATTAAACCAGTTTTCGATGATTGCAGGAGAGTTGAAATATGAAATCGAAGATTTTATAAAATCAAATGTGGAACTCGTAAACGAAAATGAGATGCTGAAAAAAACAATGGATTACGTGACAGAACTTTCTGATTCTTTAACGCAGAACATCAAACGCACGGATACCGTTATAAAAGGCATTCTAAACTATTCGAGAGCTGAAAAGCAGGGAACATGGTTTTCGAGCTTTTCCCTTCGGGAAGTTTTTGACCTTTCTCTTGAACTTTTAAAACTGAAACACAAACTTCACAAGGATTTTTCCATAGAATTTAATTTTCAAAACGATGATGATAAAATATACGGCATACGTTCGCAGATTATAGAAGCCGTGTACAATATCATAGATAACGCCTATGAAGCAACAAAAGAAAAATACGAAGATTTGAAAGAAGCAGAAAAACTCATGTATAAACCTTTAATTACAGTATCGCTAAAACATACAGACTTGAAACATATTTTTTCTGTGGAAGATAATGGCTGTGGAATAAAGGAAGAAAATATAAGCAAAATTTTTTCCCCGTTTTTTACGACAAAATCTTCTTACAAGTCAGGAACAGGCATAGGCATGTATATAGTCAGAAGAATGATCGAAGAAAACCATAGAGGAAAAATTTCTTTTAAAAGCGAATATGGAAGAGGAACAAAGATTATTTTTGAACTGCCAAAGGAGATATTGTAATAAACCAAATTGGCGTAAACAAACAAAGACTCTTCTATAGGCAGCATAAAAATAAAATCAAATATAGCCAAAAAGTGATATGCAGGTTCTTGCAATAGGCGGAAAAAACCGACTCTCAGTGATGCGCAAAAACCTAAGAAAGAAAGTAATGAGGAAAATCTTGACACCGCTTTTCATACATTTTTTTTAGATGGGAAAAGGATAGATGAATCAAAAGATATAAAGGTAAAAGATTGACCGATGGACTTAAGGCAGTAAGTGTAATTAGAGAGTTAGAAACTATAAAGTCGATGTTTGCAAAAGTTTAAGTGTTGCTGAAGGATCGCATAAAGCTGAAAATTTTATTTTGCAAAATTATATTATAAAACATCAATCATATTATTTCAAAATAATGTTTTAAAGAATTCTGAAAGGATGGTTTAAAACATGGTCAAAGGGATGAATTGGCCGCTATTAATTTTTTGTGTATTTTTTAAATAATCTCACCATTACATATGCGATCATTGCGCCTATTGCTGCGCCGGTTAGTACATCTGATGGGAAATGGCTTCCTACGTATATTCTTTCGAAACCCATTCCAAAGGCAAAAATTATATACCAATACCAATACTTTTTTACCAACATATACATAACCGTACATACCGCAAAAACCGTATTTGTATGTCCGGAAGGAAAAGAATTTTTGTGAACAGTTTCATAAAAAACATTTACATTTTCGTCTCCGAATACACTTAGGGGACGAGGTCTTTCAAAATAAGCCTTCATGAAATATACGATTAATGCAGATGTCACTAAAACGCTTGTCATAAGCATTATATCCGTCCAGAAATGTTTTTTATCGGAGGTCCACATAATAGCTATTGATATTATTAAGATTGAAATTACTCCTAGATTAAAATTTTTTGAATCGCAAAAAGAAATCACCGACATGTAAAAATCTAAAATTTTAACATGCATAATCGAATTAATAAATTTAAAAACTTCATGATCGGCTTTGATAAGTCCATCGGAGATATTCTTTTTATCTCTGAGAATATTTGCCGTGTATTTTTCTTCAAGCCTTAACGGTTTAAATTTTTTGCATTCGGTAAAAAAGAAGTTTTTAATTTTTTTGCCATTTCTGTATATAGAAAATTCGCGTGGCTGCGAATATGTATCAAAAGCGCTGCCATATTTTTGAGGGTCAAAATAAAAAAAATCGTTGCATATAAAAATCGCATCTCTATCTGCCAATTTTTTCAGACTCCTCTGCCATAAATCATAAGCGTCTATTTTGTCACTTAAACAATAAATTCTGATGTCTGGCGCGGCGAAAGCTATCTGACTTGCAAGATAACTTTTATGTGTAAATATGAAGGGCTTGTTTTTATCGGGATAAGAATTCGTTATCTTTTTTATTTCCTCTCCGACTTCTTTCCAGCCAAATAAATCATTTGAAATATCGACTCTTTCCGCTTCAGGTATGCCATATTTGATTTTTTGAGCCTGCTGTTCGGGCATAAACTTTTCGATGGGTATAATTTTATATATTAAGTGCAGAGATGCAATAATAAGGAAAATTATCGTAAATGCCCATGCGATAATCGTATAAATTTTAAACCATTTTACTTTCCAATATTCAAGAGTTATATGGGCAACGTATATTGTTAAAACAAGATAACCCATGGCAGGCCAATGTGGCAAAACTTCATTAAATGTGGCTATAAAGTTGAAAAGAATTAATGTCGGAAGAGAAAAACAAGCAATAATTAAAGCTGTTCTGTCTTTCTTTTTCCATGCTTCTTTCACACATAAAAAAGCGGCGGCAAAAAAAACTAAAAATATTGTCGGCGACAAATATCCTGACTGCGCTCCGAGAGACCGCAAGAATAAAAGCAAAGAAAATTTTGGCATGGAATTCCCAAAACCATGTCTCATCTGAAAACCGAAAGAAGCCCAGTTATTTTCTATATTCCACAAAATTACAGGAATAAATATCGCCGCCATAATAAAAAATGCCAGATATGGTTCTTTCTCTTTAAACCAAAATCTGTGTTTCGGCGAAAGAATTAAAAATAAAGTAATTCCTATGGGAATCATAATGGCATTGTATTTGGAAAGCAGTGCAAAACCGACTATTACTCCCAGAAGATACCAATATTTTTTCCCGTTTGTTTCTATTATTAAAAGAAAAACAAGCAGAGAAATAATCCAAAACAATGCTAGAGGAGAGTCGGGAATCGATACTACTGAACCTAAAAATGAAAATACGGGCAAAACGTTTAATAAAAGCGCTCCTACAAATGCCGTTTTCTCATTGTAAAGCTTTGAAGCGCAGATAAAAAATATCCATGAGGCTGTAAAAAAAATAATTACTGCAGGAAAACGCACAGCAAATTCGGTATTTCCGAAAATGAGAGTTGAAAGTTTGATTATATAAGCAATAAGCGGCGGATGGTCAAAATATGACAAATCCAAAAATTTTGTATAAACCCAATAATGCGCTTCATCTACGGTTAACCCCACTTTTCCTATAAAAAGCAGCCTTAAAAAAGCCGTAACGGCGTTAACCATCCAAAACCGTAATTTATAATCCATTATACGCTGCCCGTTATCTTTAGTTTTAACACCTTAAACAAATATTTAATAAGCGTACTTGGACGCAGCTTTGATTCGCCCGACATTCTTGAAAGAAATTCTATCGGATATTCTTTTATTGTAAATTTATTTTTTTTCAAATAGTAAATAACTTCAGTCACGATAAACGGATCGTCCGCTTTTAAATCATCGACAAACTTTTCTAAGACTTCTTTTTTAAACATTCTGTATCCCGAAGTAGGATCTTTTATCTTTATCCCCAACATTATCGATAAGTATAATTTCGAAATATTACTGATGATCCGCCTTAAAAAAGTTCTACTTTCGTCTTTTCCACCGTTGATATAACGCGATCCTATAACCACATCGCATTCTTTTATCATATCGTAAAATTTTGGTATATATTTCGATGCATGTGAGCCGTCACCGTCCATTTCCACTATATATTCGGCACCTATTTCTAAGGCTTTTTTAAAGCCATCCTTTCCAGCATAACCCCTGCCTTTTTTTTCTTTTCTGAGAAGCAGATAAACTTTTGGATTTATTTTTGACAATTCTTCAACTACTTTATAGGTTCCGTCCGGTGACATATCATCTACTATCAATACATGTACATCTATACCGCAATTCAAAACGTCTTCTATCATCCGTTTTATGTTTGCGGCTTCGTTGTAGGTGGGAATCATTGCCATTATTTTCATATAGATTAATCCTTTATAAATATTTTTCAACCGCTTCTATAACTTCTCCGTCAGAGATTAAATCCATACAATTTTCGTCGAATTCACATTCATGCCTATAACAGCATATACAGGATTTTTTTGATTGAAGCTTTATGCCTCGTCCGTAAACTTCAATTTCAGCAAGCGAAGTAGGACCGAATATTGCAACTATATTCTTTTTAAGTCCCGCCGCAGCATGTAAGGCCATTGTGTCCCCGCAAACAATTATATCGCATAAATTTATCATCGCAAAAAAATCTGCAACTGTGTTATTTATGCCGGTCGAATAAACATTTTTAATATTTTCATTCAAAATAGAATTTATTTCTTCTTCGTCATCTTTTCCACCTAAAAGTAGAATTATGTATCCTTTTGACGAAAAATGTTTTGCTATAGAGATAAATCCGGAGGTATGCCATTTTTTCATTCTCCATCTTTTACCAGCTCCGGGATTTATTCCGATGATTTTTTTCTCGAGTTTAATATCATTTTCTTTTATAAATTTTTTGGATTTTTTAATGGACGACTCTTTAAGTTCGACGACTATTTCGTAATCGTCTTTGGGAATTTTTGTTATTTGAGCCATCCAATGTTGATATGTGAAGATATTGTCTTTTTTTAATTTGTCGTAAGCGCTCATTTTTAACCATTTTTCGGCAGCTTCATTTGAACAGACAATATTTCTGTTATTATCCAAAACATAACCGAAAATTGCATGGTTGCATGAAAGCTTTGCAAGAGTAAGGCTTTCCGCAGCCAAGTCAAGATTTATGACGATATCAAAAAAGCTTATCGCAAGAAATTTATTAATTTTTTCATCATTGATTATTATATCGTCTATATATTTGTTATTTTCGAGTACCTGCGAATTATTTTTATCTACAATCCATGAAATTTTGCTTTCTGGATAAACTTCTTTTAACCCTTCGAGCATAAACGTAGTTCTTAAAACATCTCCCATAGCGCCGAGTTTTATGATTAATATTTTTTTCTCTTTGCTTTGAGATGACAATTTCTCATACTTTTTACATTCGTCGCAGATCATATCATTATTTTTCTGGTATATGCACGGACGGTCAAGAGGAAAATAAACGCAATCTGTATAGACGTCATATTTATCTTTCATAATTTACTAAGAATACAAAATTTTGAAAAAACGGTCAAACTGGAAAATATCCGAGAAACAAGGCAAATATTTGAAAATTGCTGCATATTTTCCGTTAATGAAAAATATAATCTGATGTATAAAAAATAATATGCCATTTTATTGGCAGATAGAATACACCACAGCAATCTTATGCAAATATCCTGACTGACATACAACCAAAAATATGTCAAATGGAAGAATTGACTTCTTATACTCTCCGTCGGAAATTGAGTATATCACAAATGATTTTATAAAAGTTGCTACCATGAACAATCGATTATAGTTTGACAAAATATAAAAATGCTGGTATAATTCTATAAATCGCGGGGTGGAGCAGTCCGGTAGCTCGTCAGGCTCATAACCTGAAGGCCGCAGGTTCAAATCCTGCCCCCGCAATAAAAAATATTAAACAGCGGCTTAGTCTAATGCCGCTGTTTTTATATAATTAATACGAATCAATTCAAAAAGCTATAGCATTTGTACTTGTTTTTGTTGCTGCTCGGTTTTCTGGTTTCTAAATTTTTCCTGTCTTAATTAATAAAAAATGTATAAAACAAATGAATTATTTTGTATAATAGTTAATTGCCGAGTATAACAGATAAAAATTATTTACCTCTGTTTATTAAGCAAAAAATTAATTTTATAAAAAAAAGATATCATCAGCTCAATGCATTATCGTTAAAATATTTTTTTAAAATAAAGTTCTTTTTTATTTGTGTCTGTACATTGTTTTTATATGTGAATAAAACATTTTAAATATTTTATTTGATAAAAATAGAATGGAGCTGTTTTAATGGCAATGATAAAAAAAATTATCTTTTCTCTTATTTTTGTATCTTTTCCGATTTTTTCTTATGCTGCAACTTCAGTGGGAACTACTGCCGTGCCGTTTTTGAAATACGGCGCAGGGGCGAGAGCGGCGGGTATGGGTAACGCTTTTTCAGCCGTAACCGAGGCCGGTTCCGATATGATTTATTGGAATCCTGCGGGTTTGGCGCCAATAAATAGACAAGATGTTTCGCTGATGTATTTATCCGGGCTTGAAGGCATTTCTTATGGATGGCTCTCATATGCCATTCCTACTCTTTATGGTTCTTTCGGAGCTGCCGTACAGTATATGTCTTCGGGAAATATAGATGGCAGAGGAATAGACGCGCAATCTATTTCGGATTTTTCCACTTATGATTTGGCAGTGTCATTATCTTATGCGAGATATTATAATTTCAAAAATGCTGGCGCTCTTGATTATGGGGCAAATTTGAAATACATTTATTCAAAGATAGACAATTCGGCTAGTGCTTTCGCAATCGATGCCGGAGCAGTATTTACATTAAACGATAATATGACGTCATTTGCAATTGTTATGCAGAATGTAGGAACAAATTTGAAATACAATGAAGAAAGTGAAGTTCTTCCTTTTGTCGTAAAATCTGGGATATCAAGGATATTTTTTAAAAAACTTCTTGTAACCATTGATTTAAATTTTCCTAATGACAATGATATTTTTCCTTCGTTCGGAGCAGAATATCAGATAAATATAATACAGAATACCAATATAGCATTGAGAGCTGGATATGACGGCAGGCAAAAAGATATTGACGGTTTTTCCCGCATAAACACTGGTTTCGGATTAAAATACATGGATTATATTTTCGATTATGCTTTTTCTCCTTACGGAAATCTCGGAGATGTTCACCGCGTTTCTATCGGCATGATGTTCGGAAGAGAATTTGATAGAGAGGCCGCACGTAAAAATAAAGAAGAAAAAAAGAAAGAAAGAGAGCAAAGGATTTCTCAGGAGTTGTCTCAGTCGCATGTTCATGTTCAAGGTTACGCACAGCCTATGCAAACCGATGAGATAATTTATGGAAAAATATTTTCCGATTATGAATATGTGGAAGAAACTGAAGCTCAACCGGTACGGCCGGTAAGAAAAAATATGGAAGAAGTTGCGGTAGTCAATTTCATTTCTCCGAGACTTCCTTTGCATGAACTCAATGTATATTCACAAATGTTGAGAAAACAGTTATTTGAAACGGGGGCTTTTTCACCTTTAGAAGCTGAAAAAGTTAAAAGCATATATTCAGGAAATGTTTTTCTCAAAAATGGCGACATAAATAATATTTTTAAATTCACCAAAGTGAAAAAGGTTATAATCTGCAGCGTTATAAGAAGAGGAGATAGTCTTAATTTTGCAATAAGTGTTTACGATGAACAGCTCAAAGTTAAAAAATACAATATGGTAAGCAAGAATTCTTTCAGGTATGCAAATGAAGCTTTACAAGATTTTGCGCAGCAGCTTGCAGAGGAAATACAATAATGATAATAGGTTTAACCGGCTCATATTGCTCCGGAAAAGATACCGTAGCGGATTATATAGTACAAAAACACGGTTTCGGACATTATTCTTTATCCGAGATTATCAGAGAAATAATGAAAGATGAGAATATTGAATCTACCCGGGAAAATCTTATCGTTTTTGGAACAAATCTCAGAGCGCAAAATGGAAATGGGATTCTTGCAAAAAAAGTTTTGGAGAAAATGGAAGACAAGAATTATTGTATAACTTCAATAAGACATCCCGACGAGGTAAATGAACTAAGGAAAAGAAAAGATTTTATTTTAATAAATGTTGATGCTCCAAAAAACATACGTTTTGAAAGAATGCGTAAAAGAAAACGTACGGGTGATCCAGAAACTTTTGAAAAGTTTATCGAATTTGAAAAAAGAGAATCACAAAACGAAGGAACTGGACAACAGCTTACAAAATGTGCGAAAATTGCAGATATGATTTTTATAAACGATTTAAACGATATTAATGCTTTAAACATAAAAATAGAACAGCTTCTTTTCGATATTTCTCTCCGTTTAAAACAAAATGTCTGAAATTTATGATGTTGTAATTATAGGAGCAGGAGCCTCTGGAATGACGGCCGCTGGCCGCGCTGGAGAAAGCGGACTAAAATCCATTGTTTTAGAGAAAAAATCACGTCCAGGAATAAAACTTTCGATTACGGGAAAAGGAAAATGTAATTTAACAAACAGCGCTGCCATAAAAGATTTTGTTAAATATTTTAAAAACGGAAAATTTCTATATTCGGCTTTTAGAACTTTTTCAAATGAAGACACAATATCTTTTTTTGAGAGTTTAGGAGTTGCCTGTAAACTTGAGAGAGGAGGAAGATATTTTCCCATAAGCAATAAAGCTTCGGATATAGTGAATGCATTGATAAAATACGTTAAAAAAAGCTCATCGATAATCACATCTTTTGAAGTCAAATCTGTCACTAAAAAAGAAAACCTATTTATTATAAACGATAAAATTTTTACAAATAACGTAATTGTTGCCTGCGGGGGAATCACTTATCCGTCTACAGGTTCAACAGGCGACGGATACAAAATCGCCGAATCTTTTGGTCATACGATTTCAAAACCTGCTGCGGCTTTAGTGCCGGTGAATTTAAAATCCGACTATTTAAAAGAATTAAAAGGTTTAAAACTTAAAAACGTTGAAGTTTCGCTTATCAATGGAGACACGATTGAAGCAAAAGAGTTCGGAGAAATGGAGTTCACTGCTTTCGGAGCTGATGGACCGATAATACTTACTTTGAGTGGCATTATAAGCGATATAACAAGTAATCCAAAATTATTCTTGTCTTTAAATTTAAAGCCGGCACTTGATAAAGATCAGATAAATCAAAGGCTTATCAGAGAACTGGATAAATTCGGTCAGTATCAGTTGAAAGATATGTTCAAAGAACTTCTTCCCGTACAGATTATAAAACCTTTTATCAAATATTGCGGTTTGTCTATGACAAAAAAATGTTCGCAGATTAACAGATATGAAAGAAAAAAGATACTGAATTGTCTTGTCTGTTTCAGTTTTGAGATTTTATCCTTGAGGGACGTAAAAGAAGCGATTATTACCAGGGGCGGAGTCTTGACCGATGAAATAGATCAAAAAACTATGCAGTCTAAAATCGTTAAAGGGCTTTATTTTTGCGGAGAAGTTATCGATATTGATGCACCTACAGGAGGCTTTAATTTGCAGGCTGCGTTTTCAACGGGCTATTTGGCTGGAAATTCAATAAAAAAATATAATTCGGAGAATAAAAATGAGCATATTTGAAGCAGTTATGATGTTATGTTTTGGAAGTGCATGGCCTTTTTCCATATATAAATCTTACATTTCACGCAGCAATAAAGGTAAAAGTATTTGGTTTTTAATAATAGTTATAGTCGGTTATTTAAGTGGGATTTTGTATAAAATCTTATATAATTTTGATTATGTCGTAGCTTTTTACATATTTAATCTTCTTTTGGTTGCAGCTGATTCTGCACTTTATTTCAGAAATTATATTATTTTAAAAAAAGAAACTGCCTAAAGCGTTATCTTGAAAGTATCAGGTAAAAAATTATATAATCCGATATATTATATGAAGAGAAAATATAAAATATTCCTTGTACTATTGTCGTCATTGTTTTTTTCGGCTTGTTGCTCAAAACTTCAAAACCATGGGGATTATCTTGACGGAGCTTATATTCACGAAAAAAATAAAGATATGTTGTCGAGCAAAGAAATTTTGGTTACTTCTTTATTTGTCGCGACAAGCCATATTCCAGAAGAAATAAGAACGGATATAGAATTTTTTGAACATGGAAAATCTTTTCTTTCAAAGGAAGCAAGAAATAAAATCGACCATTTTGCCGCAAAGATTCTGACTTATGAAGATTATTCGATAACGATTGAAGGACATGAAGACATTTCCGAAGCGGGTTACGAAGAAAATTGCAATAAGATTTCGATACAAAGAGCTGAAAACGTAAGAAGTGCACTGATAAGAAACGGTATAGACAAGGATAAAATAGAAGTTACATCAATAGGAATATCGTCCCACCATTCTAAAGAAAAGATGGAAGAAAGTAAGCAGCAAAACAGAGTAGTTATTATTGAAGCGGAATTTTGGTAAAAATTTAAAATTAATCGGGAGCTTGGGATGTCAAAAATTTGGAGTTACAATGATTTTGGAGAGTTGACCGTAAACGATTCAAGAAAACTGCCTCAGCCTCTTATTCATATGCTTGCCAACGGTCCGCATTATTTTTCAATTTGTGATAATTTCTTAAGAGGTTTTAGCGGTTTTGATTATACGAAAATGTTCGGAGAATTTGACGGTCCAAATTTTCCGAAAGGGCAGGCAAGATTTTTGTGGGTAAGACCTCACGGCGAAAAGCCTTGGCTTGTAAATAATTACGATTTAACAGTTACTGAAACCGAGGAACCTAAATACGAAATGGGATTGGGATATGCGCGTTTCGGCGGAAAATCAAAAAAAAACAAACTTTCTGTGTCAGCTACAATATTTGTGCCGATCGATGAAATGACCGAAATATGGTTAGTAGAAATTAAAAACAATTCTAGTAAAACACAAACAGTTGATTTTATTCCTACCGTGCCTATATTTGCTGGAAACAGGGCTTATGCAGAATACCACAGAGACGTCGTAAGGCTTTACAATAAAAGCAAGATAACCGACCATATTGAAATTCTTCCGGGTCTTGAGTGGGTTGAAGGTTTTACGGATTCAAGTGATATCTGTTATTTTATGGGAGCGCAGACGCAAAAGGGCAAAAAAGGAAACAGGTTTTATTCGGACAGGGAAACTTTTCTCGGTGCGAATAATATGTGGCTTAAACCTCAGGCTGTTCTTGGCAATGAAGTGCCGAAAGCTCAATGCTATGGAAAAGAAGCCGTAGGGGCAATTGAATTTAAAAATGTTTTGATTCCCACAGGCAAATCTGAAAAATTCATAATAGTTAACGGCATTGCTTTTGACGGAAGTAAAGGTGCAAAAAAAATTCTAAAAAAATATGATTATGCAGGTGTACAAAAAGCTTTTGAGAGATTAAATGCGTTTTGGCGTGAAAGGACATCGAGAGTTGTCATAACTACGGGAAACAACAATTTTAATGTTTCATGGAATAAATGGTGGTGCTACCAGTTGTCAATGAGATACTGGTTTGGCAATACGGGACATCCGCAGACGGATTACGGTTCTGACTTTTCTGGCTGGAGAGATTTTTGGCAAGACATGATGGCAGCTACAGTTGTCGATCCCAAAGGACTTGAAGAGAGAACGATGAAAACTCTTGAGGGGATCCGCATTGACGGAACAAATGCTACAAGATTTTTTGCAAGAACAAAAGAGTTTGGCAGTGATGAAATAAACGGATTATGGTGCGATCATCCTTACTGGACGGTACAAACAGTTATGATACTCGTAAATTTTCTCGGAGACTATGATTTCCTGTTTCGTTCTGAAATAGCGTATTTTAAAGACGCTTACAGAAGCAGAGGCGAAGTCAAAGATTTTAACTGGAAAGCAGGTGCTATAGGAAATCAGAAAACCTCCAGTGGTTCAATTTATAAAGGAACTGTTATCGAACATCTTCTGGTGCAAATGCTTACGATGTTTTATGACGTAGGAAACAATAATCTTCTCAAGCAAAAAAGGGCAGACTGGAATGACGCTGTAGATCAGGTAAAGGGAGAAAATATAACTTTTACCTTCGGTATGGCTTTAAACTGCAATGAAGTCGCTGATTTGCTTGAAAAAGCCACAAAATATAAGAATATCGCTGAAATTGAAGTTTTTGAAGAGCTTGCTATGCTTATAGATAAATGGAAAACTCCTGCTGACATACCGGCAAAGGAGCGTTTTAGAAAATTGTCAGCTTATCTCAATAAAGTAAACGGTAAAATCAGCGGTAAGAAAATTAAAATAAAAGTTGACGACATATTAAAAGATTTGAGAAACAAAGCGAGGCTTTCGATTGCAAATGCCAATAAAAAGGCATGGAACGGCAGCTATTACAGCGGGTATATTTTTGATGACGGAAAAGCCGTTGATACTATATTTAAGAAAAACGCTTTATCAAAAAAGAATCCTTCTTCTGACGATTTTGAAATAATGCTTATGCCACAGACTTGGTCGCTTGTGTCGGGCGGAGCGGATAAAATTAAATCGACCGACAAAGTGATAGATTCGGTTTTAAAATATCTTTATGATAAAAAAGAAGGAGCTTTAAAATTGAATTATCCTCCTTATTTGAAATTCGACAAAGCGATAGGAAGAATTACAGGTTTTGCCGCGGGGACAAAGGAAAATAACGCTATTTTCTGTCATGCGAATTTATTTTTCATATGGGCTATGTTAAAAAGAAATAGGGCGGAAGACGCTTATAAAATATTTTCCGGAATCAATCCACTCAATCACAAACACGAAATATTCAGAAGTGGACCGTGGATACCTGAATATTACGTTTCTTCGGATAATCCGAATATTGCCGGAAGAGGAGAATATCCGATACTTACCGGTTCGGCGGCATGGACAAGATATTTGTTTCAAAACTTTTTTTTCGGTGTCAGAGGAGAACTTGACGGTTTAAGAATAGATCCGCATCTTCCCGCAAACAAAGACTTTGCCGAATGCTCATTAAGCATAAAGTTCAGAGGCGCACATTACCATATAAATTTTTTTAATAAAAATCTTAAGAAAAATACTGAAGCAAAAAAAATTATTGTCGACGGGAAAGAAATTTTTGGAAATTTGATTTCCGCTTTTGAAAAAGGTTCACACAATATTGAAGTACATCTGGATAAATAAGGGGAATAACCATGAAAAGAATTCTTTTAGTTTTATTTGCCGTTTTTTTTGTTATATCCGATGTTTATTCCACTAATCTGATTAAAATCACAAAAATTACAAACTCAATACAGATAAAGACTCCCGATGGAGAAATTGTCATATACAGAGATATCAACAAAATTCCAGAGTTGATATACGGATCGAAAATACTCGCTTTGGGCGGTACGGCAGAAATTAGAATTTTTAATATGGCTTCGGTTACTCTTGAAAAAAATCAGGAAATTCTGATTTTAAAACATCCTGTGTCCAAAGAAATAGAAATTTCAAAAGTAGAATCGAGAAGTAGAAATCCCATAATAAAAGTGTGGCTTGCAGATTATGCTTTGGCAACTTTCGGAAGTGACACGAGAGTGACTTTTCATGAAAAATATCCCAGCATCGTTTTTAAAGTAAGAAGGGGAGAAGCTTTGGTTAAAGGACGCGAAGGAAGATACGCTATAGCTTCCGGCGAATATTATGAAGCCAAAAAAAATCTTTTGAGATAGGAAAAATAAATGCCATTCATCTTTAGAAAACTTGATATTCCTGACGTATTTGTGATTGAGCCTAAAAAATTTGAAGACGAAAGAGGTTTTTTAGGGGAATTGTTTCAAGAATCAGCTTTTAAAGACGCCGGAATCAGAAGACATATAAGACAAATCAATCTTTCAAAATCGTCAAAGGGTGTTTTAAGAGGACTTCACTATCAGCTTAATCCTCACGCTCAGGGAAAATTTGTGCGTGCAGTTTGTGGAAAAATATTTGACGTAGCGGTAGATTTGAGAAAAAATTCTCAATATTTCGGAAAATGGGTGGGAATAGAGCTTGATTCGCAAAGTTTAAACATGGTATTTATTCCAGAAGGTTTTGCGCATGGATTTGAAGTACTTTCCGAGAGCGCCGAGTTTGAATATTTTTGCACGGAAATTTATAATCCCGAACATGAAAGAGGAATTCTTTACAATGATCCCTTCTTAAATATTTCGTGGAAAACAAAAAATCCGATAGTTTCACAAAAAGACACTTCTTATCCTTTATTTGAAAACGCCGAATATAATTTTTAATATCACAAACAGAGCAGCAGTTGAAAATTTTATCAACTGGTTCATTAGATAAGCTTACAAAAGAATTTATTAAAGTTTTTTAAATTCAATAATATTGATTTTAAAGCTCCCGATGAAAATACGCTTGACATAACTGCGGCATGCATGAAAGCGGTTGAAAGAGAACTTTAAGTCGCATATCACTTACAAATTCTGTATATGCAATATCTTCAAAATTTCAAATAAGCATGCCTTTACTGGAAGATTCTTTGGAAAAATACGCAAAACAATATGAAGATTAATAATTTGGATAAATTAATTTTTGCCGTAAATTATTGCGATATGGATAAATTCCATATGTTTATGCGGGATTTTAAGACAAAAAAGGATGTATTTAATAAATATGTGGATATATTATGTGAAAAAATAATACTCAATAAAGATTTTTTGGATGGGTTTGATTTTTTTGTTTTTGTTCCATCAAATAATTTGCAAAGAATAAATTTTTCAATGAAAATTGCGCGGATTTTATCTCAAAAACTCGGTAAATTTTTAAACGAAAAACTTCTTCAAAAAATTAAAGTAATAAAAGAACTCAAAACTCTTCCAGAAAAAGAAAGATATAAGGAAATAAAAAATTCCTTTACGGCATCTTTAAAAGGCGGAGAGAGAATATGTATTGTCGATGATGTAACTGCATCCGGTGCAACTTTAAGCGAAATCTCAAAAATATTAAAATATGCTGGAGCGTCTTGCATATACGCAGCTGTAATAGTGTCGTATGATATGCAAAAATAAATTGTTAGGGTAAAGGAGATATATCCCCATTTAAGTTAAAGGCTATTTTTTACAGGATATATTGTTTGTTAAAAAGTTGACTGAGCTAATCGCTTAGGACATTTACTTAAAGGCACAAGACCTTTTAACCCTAATTCTTTTTTTGCTTTACGCCATCGTTTAATAATTCTTTCATTAATGCCAGTTATTTCAGATATTTCGCTTAAAATTAGTCCTTTTGGCTTTAATTATCAACTTTGACCCTAACGGAAAAGATTATTTAGAGTCACGAAAATAGTATAAAAAAGTTCACATAAATTTTACAATGGGGTAACAAAAAATTAACAAGGGGAGGGTATAATGATATGTGGTGTGGAGAAGGGAGGGAGAGGTAAGATGTGGTGTGGAGGAGGAGGGAAGGAGCTGTTGATGTTTATAGTATTTATAGTAGGTATAAGGAGAAGGAAGGGTAAAAGTGAAAAAGGAAG
>JAITIP010000029.1 GCA_031279415.1 Candidatus Endomicrobium procryptotermitis
ATACATTTGCATTGCCGATAGAAATACAAGAAAACACAGGTTCACATTTTTTAAGTTTATCGTTTGTGTTTCCGTAGGTTTGTAATATTGTGATCAGCTTTTTCAGATGGCAAAATCAGCATAGAGACGGTATATTACAAAAGCAACAATGACATAGCGAAGGGACGGAATGGTTAAAATAATTTTTAATTTACCGTATGATATTTTTAACACAAGTACTCTGCACAAAACGCAGGGTACTATTATTTTAAATCTTAACAAGCTGTATAAGCGCTTCTAAGCTGCGCGATGTTTGCCATATGCTTTGCTGTTTAGTATCCGATTTTTGAATTTTTGTGACTTCTGTTCGGCATTTGTCTTCATTTATCTTCTAAAACAGGAGAGTTGTATGAAAAAAAACTTATTGTTTTTATTTTTATTGATATTTACCGTTGCAACAGTTAATGCAAAAAATGTTTTTGCACAGCAAGATAAAAAAATGTTTTTAACTTTAGGTTTCATCGGACATGGCGTGGGGGAAAATTTATTTTTTGGAGGTGGAACAAGTTTCGGATACCATTCTTCCGCTTCAAGCCTTTTTACAGCCGAGTTTAATGCAGAATTCGGAGAAGCGGAACAGATAGGCAATTTTTATTATAATGAATACCGCAATGGCATATTTTATAAAAAGCATTATGGAGAAATCGATTACAGTTATATGGCTTTTGAGTTTCTGCTGTCATGGAGCCATATAGTCGCTTTATCTCAAAAAACGAAATTTCGCATAGGACCCACCGTAGGCGTACTGGCTGTTTCCGGAGTGGAATCATATGACCCTGCCTCCGTAAATGGTCATGATATAGACGGACTTCCTGATACGCATTCCGAAACAAAAACTGCTGTTACAGCGGGCATAAATATCGGTTTTATATTAAATATTCATAAACGCTGGTTTGTGGATTTTGGATATCGTTTGCTTGCAAACTCTAAAATATCTTTTGATGAAAGAGAAATAGATATATTGGGAGATAAGCTTATAATTAAAGAGAAAGATTTTGGACAAATAGAAAATCAGTTTAGCGTAATCACAGGATGGCGTTTTTAAAAGCAGAAACAAGGAATAAATGTTTAGTCCTAAATTCTAGCATATTAAGGACATTGAAAAGTTGAGCGGAATAGGGAACAATACTCATTGCCATCAAAATCTACAAAGATTATAAAGTAAATTGATGTGCCGCAGATGCGCAAAGAGTCTTTTTTACTGCATGCGGACAATTATTTTTTATCAATCTTTCATATTTTTTTATTCATGCTTTTTACTAATTTTACTTATCCAAATTATGCACAAAGAAAAACAACAACACGGACTGTTGCCGCTTATTTTTTTTCTTTAATGACTTTAATGGTTAACGACAACTGTTGTATTATCAAGTTAAACTTGGTAATCATAAATTTTATTGACTGGTATTTGCAAATTTGATAAACTCTTAACATTCGTGTTAAAATAACAATCACAAACAAAATTTCTTCCGGAGGAAATTAATGTCAAAACTAAAGATATTTATCTTGGTGAATGTTTTTTGCGCATTTATTTTTATTTTATTTATCGGTTGTGGAGACAAAAAATCAAAACAGTCTAAAGCGGACGTCGTAATATGGCACTGGATGACGGACAGGCAGGAAGCTTTTGAAGAGCTTGTTCAGCAGTATTTTAAAGAAACCGGAGTAAAAGTGTCGTTTGAAACTTATGCGCCAACCGACGTTTACAAAAATAAAATTTCCGCAGCTGCAACAGCTGACCTCTTACCCGATGTATTCAATCCCATAGCTGATAAAAAAGAAACTGCGTCATATATAAATGCTGGTTATATAGCGGACCTTACCGAAGAAATGGAAAAAGATGGATGGAAAGATTCTTTCTTTACAAAAGCTTTAACGCAAAATACTTTTGAAGCTGGAAACGAGTGGGGTGTTAAACCCGGAATTTATGCTGTTCCTCTTGACGTCAATTCTTTAATGATATATTACAACAAAGATTTGTTTTCGAAGGCGGGATTGGATCCTGAAAATCCGCCTAAAACATGGCCTGAATTTATAGAAGCGGGTAAAGCTTTAAGAGCCGCCAATATTCAGCCTTTTACAAGCGGATTCGGAGAAGGATGGCTTATAGGAGCTTTTGCCCAATCTTATCAATGGAATCTTTTCGGAAAAGAAGGGGTCTTATCGACAATCGAAGGAAAAATTCCTTATACCGATCCGAGATGGGTAAAAATATTTGAACTTTTTGCCGAAATGAGGGATAATAGGCTTTTTGCTTCTGGAATAGTTACAATGGTAAATAAAGATGCGGAAAGAAGTTTTGCAACAGGAAAAGCGGCAATGGCTTTTAACGGTTCGTGGGGGGTAAACGTCTATCATTCTATGTCGCCAAACCTTAATTATGGCGTTATGGTTCCTCCAGCTCTTACAGATGGCACAAAATATCCTTTGCTTATGTTCGGCGGAGAAGGATCCTCGTTGTTCGTGAACGAAAAGTCGCCAAACAAACAAAAAGCAATAGATTTCCTGAGATGGATGACACAGGTTGAACCTCAGGTGTATCTTGCTAAAGAAACTTTGAACATCCCTTCAAATAAAAATGCCGCCGGAGATCTTCCTCCGATATTAAAAGTTTTCTCAGAGAATATTGTAAATACTTTTGAATCGCTGCCTAAAATAGAAAGCTGGCAGGTGACCAATTTTATAAATATCAATTTGCAATCAGTCATTATAGGAGAGAGAACTCCCGCACAGGCCGCTAAAGAAGTTCAGGGTGAAAAAGAAAGACAGATGAAGGCAGACAAATGAAAATAACCCCTAAAGAAAAGTTCAGTAATTTCTGTTTTATACTGCCGGCGCTGGTTTTATTTTTGGTGTTCAGTCTTTACCCAATATTAAGAACTTTCCAATTGAGCGTTTTTGAATGGAACGGAATAGACAAGGACATGCTTTTTGTAGGGTTAAAACAATATAAACATATATTGTTTAACAATCCGGCTTTTTGGAAATCAATGTGGAACGCGGCATATGTTACCATATTGTCGCTCACTCTTCAAAACGGGCTTGCTTTGCTTCTTGCATTGCTTGTCAGCAGAAATATAAGAGGTGAAAACATATACAGAACGATATTTTTTCTGCCTCCGGTATTATCGGGCGTGGTTGTAGGCTTGATATGGAAATTCGTATTTGACGGAAATTTCGGCATATTAAATCATTTTCTGGCAAATATAAGTTTTACACAGTTTCAGGATTTTGCATGGCTTTCGGAAATAAAAACAGCTCTTTCCTCTGTAGCAGTAGTGCATATGTGGAAAGGTTTCGGGTACGGATTTATTATTTTGCTTGCCGGTTTACAGACAATTCCCACAGAATTATACGAAGCGGCCGAAGTTGATGGCGCTGACGCTTGGCAGCAGTTTAAAAATATCACAGTTCCTCTTTTAATCCCTATTTTTACAATTGTATCGATACTTACAATATTGGGTTCAATGCAGATATTCGATTTAATTTATTCAATGACAAGGGGAGGTCCTGCTGGACATACTCATGTGCCTATCACAAAAATTTATGAGTATATGAGCAACGGCGAATTCGGGTATTCTACTGCAATGGCCGTCATATTCGGCGGAGTACTTCTGGTTGTGTCGTTTGTGCAGATTTATGCCTCTAAAAAATTAAATTATAACAATAAATAAAGGAATAGCGGATGAATATGTACAAAACAAAAAAAACGATTGTTGATTCCATAACTCATATAATTTTAATAGCAGTGGCAGTTACATGTATTTTTCCAGTATTCTGGATGCTTTCCTCTTCGCTTAAAACCCAAGATCAAATATTTTCGAAAATGACGCTTTTGCCTGAAACTTGGAACTGGTCAAATTACGTTACCGCTTTTATAAAAGCAGATTTTGGACAGTATTTTTTAAACAGCGTTTTTTATACTGTCGTAGGCGTATTTTTTGTCGTTCTCATATCATCTTTAGCGGCTTATGCTTTTGCGCGGCTGGAATTTTTTGGCAAAAACGTGCTTTTTTATATGCTTATAGCAACTCTTTTAATACCGATTCCAGGTGTTTTTGTACCTTTATATCTATTATTAAAAAGTTTAGGACTTCTTGATTCAAGACTTGGTTTGCTTTTATGTTATATCAGCAATGGGCTGGCATTTGCAATATTTTTGATAAAAGGATTCTTTGACGATTTGCCAAAAGAAATAGAGGAAGCCGCTTTAATTGATGGTTGTTCGCGTTTCGGAATATATTGGAGAATAGCGCTTCCTTTAGCTAAACCGGCTCTTGCCACTATAGTCATTATGAATTCACTTACTATATGGAATGAATTTCTTTTGGCTTTGGTCGTACTACAGGATAAAGCAAAAATGCCCATACAAAGAGGTTTAATGGTTTTTCAAGGAACATTTATTACAGATTACCCTCTTCTTATGGCGGGGCTTACGATAGCGACAATACCTATAGTTATAGTATATTTACTCATGCAAAAACATATAGTTAAAGGAATAGCCGCCGGCGCTTTAAAAGGCTGATTGAAAGTAACGATAGTGCTGTCATTAGCTCTGCCAGTGTCGATATGCTGAACTTCTGAGTTGCTGCGAATGAGGCCTGTAAAATGTCTGTAAAAGTTTTAGTTTTTGATTTAGGAAAAGTCATTTTTGACTATGACTTATTCAAATTTGTTTCAGCCTTTTCGAAAAAGGCTTCAAAAAAAGGCGAAGATATAAAAAAATTTATTTTTGAATATGGCGATTTAGCCATATCGCTTGAAAACGGAAAAATAAATTCACTACAGTTTTATGAACGTCTTGCCGAAACAACCCATTATGTCGGCAGTTACAATGAATTTTCAGTAATCTGGAACGATATTTTTACTCCAATACCGGGCACAATTGAAATACTTGCCAAAATTGCAAAAAAATATAAACTTGCGATATTATCCAATACCAATGAGCTTCATTTTAAATATCTTAAATCAATGTATCCACAGATTTTTCTTTTATTTTCAGATTTTCATTTGTCTTATCGTATGAACGCCAGAAAACCCGATGACAAAATTTATGAAGAAGTTATAAAATATTACGGGATCACTGCGCAGCAGCTGTTTTTTACAGATGATTTGCTTATAAATATAGAAGCTGCAAAAAAATGCGGCATAAGAGCTTATCAATTTATTACACCTGCAAATCTTACTGCGGATTTAAAAAGGGAAAATATAGAAATATGATAGATTTTGGCATGAGAACATCAAAACAAAAAGAACTTAAATCAAAATTTGCAAAGCTTGGCATAAATGAAAGCGACATTGAGGAAAAGTTTATAAGATCTTCAGGAAAAGGCGGACAAAATGTAAATAAAGTGGCAACGGCCGTTTTTCTAAAACATATTCCTACCGGTGTTGAAGTTAAATATCACAGGGAAAGAACTCAGCTTTTAAACAGATTCTTGGCAAGAAGGCTGCTTGCCGAAAAAGTTGAAGAACTTATTCTTGGAATAAAATCGGCAAAACAAAAAGAAATAGAAAAAATAAAACGGCAGAAACGCAGACGTTCCAAAAGGGCAAAAGAGAAAATTCTTAAAGAAAAAAATCTCATAGCGCTTAAAAAGCAAAGCAGGGAAAAGGTAAGCTTTGTATGAAAGCAGCAATCGTCCATAATAAATACCACAACTGGAAATATTATAAACGTTTACCGGCGATAAATGGATACGAAGAAATTTAAACCTCATTATTTCGGTCACAGAAGCCGTATGAAAGATAAGTTTCTGGCTTCGGGTTTTGATAATTTTGCCGATTATGAAATTCTCGAATTTGCGCTGTTTTTTGCAATTGAAAGAATAGACACAAAACCTTTGGCAAAAGAGCTTATAAACAAATTCGGCAGCTTAAAACAGGTTTTGGATGCGAATATTGACGCTCTGATTTCCGTTCCAGGACTTTCAAAACATGGCGCAATATTTTTAGATTTTTTAAAAGAGATGTCCGCATATTATTCCTACCTTGAAGTCAAATCACCAAAATCTTTAAGCTCGCCGGATTTGGTCGTAGATTATCTTATAACGGTATTGAGCAGCGAAAAGATAGAAAAATTTTATATGGTTATGCTTGATTCTGGCAACAAAGTCATTGAATGTAAAGAAATAGAAAGAGGAACGGTAAATAAATCCATTATCATGCCGAGAAAAATCGCAGAAGAGGCTTTAAACAACAAAGCTTCTGCTGTAATAATAGCACACAATCATCCCGGCGGAACTTTAAAGCCAAGTCAAAATGATATTGACGCTACTGCTGCAATAAAATCTGCCCTATGCACTTTGGATATTTCTATATTGGATCATATTATTATTTCTGGGAATAAATATTTTAGTTTTAAAGAATATAATTTATTATAATTTGTATATCTTACTTTAATATTTAAATATGGCAACTGCAATCGAGCAGCCGAGAAAAGATTTGTGTCTTCATTGTTGTTGGTCAGGTTGTTTAAACTTATGTAACAAAGGAGGAGAATAAAATGACTGTAAAACATGTTGAGGGCGTAAACAAGAAAAATGACGTATTTCTTTATGCTTTAAGCACGTGTATATGGTGCAAAAGAACCAGAGCGCTTCTGGAAGAAATTAGCGTTGACTATGACTATGAATATGTAGATTTACTCGCTGTAGAAGATAAAGACAAAGCGATGAACGAGATTGAAGCCGTAAATCCAGATGGCGGTTTTCCGACAATGATAATAAATAAAATAAAAGTTATAGTAGGTTTTAAACCGGAAGAAATATTGGAAACGCTTAAATGAGCAAAAAGCTTGACTCTTCTGAAAAACTTTTAGAGATAATAAAAACAAATGCGGCGAAAAGGGGCCGTTATCTTAACAGAGATGAAATTTTTGTAAAAGAATTGGTCGATGGTCTTTATGCTAATCTTCAGCGTTATGGATACGCGTCATGTCCATGCAGGCTTGCTGCGCAGAATTATGAGTTTGACAAAGATATATTATGCCCGTGCATATATATGAAAGATGACGTTGACAAATATGGAATGTGTTTTTGCTGTTTGTATGTGTCAAAAGAAGTGTTTGACGGTATAAAATATTCTCATTCCATTCCCGAAAGTCGTCCGAAAGAAAAAACTTTCAATAATGTCATTGCCGCAGACAAAAAGACAGCTGTGTCGCCAACATGGAAATGCGGCGTATGCGGATACGAACACGAAACTGACGAACCTCCTGAAAAGTGTCCTGTATGCGGCGCTGCAAAAGAATCCTTCATAAAAAATCTGCCTGACATAATATGAAACTGCCGTAAAAACGCCTTCGTTTTTTGCTTAGGAAAAACAACTATAGATTCTGTGCCAGCCAGCGCATATATAAATAAGGCTGTTGTCAAAATTTGTTCCTCATCTAGCTGCAAAAATAAAACAGCAGACACGACAAAAATTAAAATTATTATAGCAAACATAATTTTATTTTCCATATTTTATAACAATTTTAAATGTTTTAATCGGAGAACAAAGAATCTGTATGTAAAAATTACGGAATTATCCCTTGATGTCTTGCTCTATCATATCAAGGCAGCATTGTTACTGAAATATTAATTATATTCTATAATTGATTCACTTCATTTATGACACCAGTTTAGTCGTCATTGCGAGGCAG
>JAITIP010000030.1 GCA_031279415.1 Candidatus Endomicrobium procryptotermitis
ATTACAACAATCCCTCTAACGTTAATTGTGCGTTTTTCCTTAAAGTCCAGCCGTTTTTGCCAGAACGGTAAGCTATATCTTCTAAAACACTTAATATTGTTTGCTTTTTAGGCGTCGTCCCATTTTTCAACAGAGGCATGATATTTAAAACTATCTCATCAAAATCAACAACTTTATTCTCTCTTTCCATTCTCCTAAGATAACTTATAATATAGTATTTTATCCTCAATTTAACATCTATTTGCGCCGTGAACTTTTTGTTTTCTTTTATACTATATATTTCTGTTTCTTCATCATAATCAAATTTTTCAAGCAATAATGGCGTCAAATCTGAATACTCTTTTTTTAATAAATCTAAAAATCCCAGCTCTAACCCTTTAATAATCAATTCGTCATTTATTTGCTCCAAACTAGCTCCGTTGTTTTTTGCAATTATTCCCTCTATCGTCTGCATTACTATATCCGCTATCTTCATCCCTAGATTCGCTTTCATTATTGATTTCGGATTCTTTACTTTCCTGAAATTTATTATAAGCTGCCCCGATAAAACTGTAAATGGATTTTGTCTTTTCTTAAAACTTGTCTGTCCGTTTTTTTGCGACACTGCTCCCGCATATTCAAAACCACAACTTTCCGCAGTATCTATAATCAAATGCCAAAATTCAGGGTCTTTATGTGCAAAAACAAAAGATAACCACCTATCATATTTTAATACACGATACATTTCTTTTATGCTCTTTGATATTAATTCATTGTAATCCTCTTTTGTTTTATTATGCTCCCCACCTTCTATTGCTTCAAGTTCATAATCTTCTTCGCTGACTTTTAAATCAAGCCATGCGTTCCACATTACAGATAAATCTAAATAAGGAATTTTTTTCCCGTATGGAGGATCCGTGTAAATATAGTCAACTGTTTCATTCTTTATAAATGATAAATCCGTTGCCGTACCTTTGACAATTTGAATATTGTCAATCGTCTGCTCATTGATGAAATACTCTATTTCTTTTTTGGCTTCTAATATGCGTTTAAATCTGAGTTCAAAATATTTGATTATATTAAGATTTGAAGGTTGAGGAGCGTTTCTATATCTAAAATATCTAAAAACAGATTCTCCTCCGCCAAATTCCCCACCGACAGCATACCAAGTTTTATTTGCTCTTCCTATAATACCTGAAAATATTAACAATAAAGAATCTCTTATATTTTTATCTTTCTGCTTTAAAATTGTTGATTTTAACAATGCAAGTTTTGCTGTCTGCTCATCGCTAAATAGCTTGTCCACTGTATCAACGTCAGAACTTTTTGGCAGTGCAAGTTTTCTAGGCAATGGATATTTCTTCAAGGACTGTTTAATTTCTTTTTCTGTTTTCGGCTCTTTCTCTATATATTCTTGCTTTACTTGGCTAAATGCTGCACCTAATTCAGACACTTTAACTGGCGATATTAAAGATTTTACTAAAAATACAGCCATCGGATTTAAATCTATGTTTATCGCTTTTCGCCCATTCATTAACGCTTCTATTGCCGTTACGCCCGAACCGCCAAAAGGGTCTAACACTATATCCCCTTTTTGCGTAAAATTTTTTATATATTCTGCGACAACATTCCATACTTGTCGTGTAAAATATCCATGAACTCCACAATGTCTTTTTGCTGCTCTTTTTTTTACTTCAATCTCATCTAATAAAGGCCTATTCCCATAATCAAAACTATTCCTATATTTTTTACACGGCTCATAAACAAAATCTTTCCCACTGTGAAAACTATCAGACGAAATGTAATATTTCAACTTTTCCCAATTGTCGTTTATATCTTCTATCGCAAAAAATAAAATTGGCCTCTCCAATATTGAAGTTCTAAAAAGTGAAAACTCTCTGCCATTGCATAAAGCAAAATATAAACTCCTTATTTCAGGATGCATCGCATAACTGTATACCTGCTCAATATTTCCACCGCTTATAATATTTTCTTTCGGCGCTTTCGCATCTATAACACAAGAATATTTCCCTTCTATTTCTAACAAATAATCAGGAATTATTGGAATTTCTTTTTGTTGACTCCCTATTTTCAATTTAAAACTTTTACTGCGCACTATGCTTTCTTGTCTATACCCCAAACTTTTCAGCAAAGGCAAAATTATCTCTTCCCTGACACTGTCTTCTTTAAAATCCAAGTTTTTAAAAAGTTCCTTAAATTTTAATTTATTAAATTCAGGAACTATATAATCTACCTTTGGCATTTCCAGCTCCATTTTAGAGGTATTTTTGTTTTTATTAAAATAGTGTTTTTTACCTTTATACAGCGTTTTTATTATATTTACGCTCTAAATACATCAAAATTTTAGCCAGGAAGCTTCTTTTAAAATCTACCGCTTTGTATGGACAGAGTTCATGACAGCAAAAACAGCTTATGCATTTTTCGTCTGTCACTGAAGGATATTTTTCGTTATCTTTTCTTTTTATGGCTTTTACTGGACAGGATTTCGCACAAAACATGCATCCAACGCATTTTGAAATATCAATTACCGGCCTAATCCATAAAAATTTGCCTATGATTTTTACCAGAGGTTTCGGCACTATATCAAGTGCTTTGGTTTGTGGAAACGAAAATTTATTTAAATTGAAATCTCCTGGAAGCACGCCAACAATCGACAAGCGGGTTAAATCTTTTTCTTTTATGTCCAAATTTTTGAAAACATGGTTTTTTGATATATTTCCACCTAAAAAACTAAAAAGAAAAACGTCAAGCATAAGCGTGTCTGTAGAAGCCGCTATTAAATCGGCTTTCCTTATATCGCCAGAACTAGGACCATTGCCTTCCATAGCCAAAATCCCGTCAATCAAAGTAAATCTTATTTTATTTTTTAAAAATAAATATATATTGGACAAAAGACGGGCAAAATCGGCATTCTTTGAAGCGTATTTGTGATATTCAACTTTTATCATGCCGGGAATACAGCCATATAAATTTTTAATTCCGGCAGTAAAAGCCATAAGAGAATGAGTTTTCAATTTTGGAAGATTTATTATGCCGTCGCAGTCCAAAACCGCTTTTGAAAAAAGTACTTTTTTAATATTTGCATCGTTAACATCGATTTTATGAGACCCTGCGGATTCAAAGCTTATAAGTTCGACATTTTCTTCTCTGCAAACATCCGACATGCCGGTAACTTTCCACAAATTATTTATATCCAACGAATATATTCCACCCGGACTGTCTCCAACTGAGACAACCGCCCCAACACTTTTTACAAGACGTATTATGGCTCTCACTATTTCTGGATGAGTAGTAACGGCTTTATCAGGAGTTTTAGCGCTTAGAAGATTGGGTTTGATGAGAATTTTTTCGCCCGGCTTTATAAACGACGAAATTCCGCCTAGAAGATTTAACGTTTCCCTGACGGCACTATCTGCTTTGTCATAGCCGCAGCATTTTAAAAGGCTTATTTTTGTCATCTTAACCGACGGATGTCTCTTGGGAATTGTCATCTTTATTGATTCTAACCGAAATAATTTTCGACACACCGTGTTCTTCCATAGTAACTCCGTAAAGAATATCCGCCATCTCCATAGTTCGCTTATTGTGCGTAACGACCAAAAATTGCGTTTTTGAAGAAAATTCTTTTATCATCGCTATGTATCTTCCCACATTGGCGTCATCAAGAGACGCGTCAACTTCATCCAGTATACAGAAAGGAGAAGGTTTTACCATAAAAAAAGCAAAAAGCAGAGCTACCGCAGTTAAAGCTTTTTCTCCTCCGGAGCATAAGGAAATATTTTGAAGCTTCTTTCCGGGAGGCTGTGCATAAATGTCAACCCCGCTCTCAAGAAGATTGTTTTCATCGGTCAGCATTAGATCGGCTTCCCCTCCGCCGAAAAGCTTTCTGTAGAGATCTTTAAAATTGCCTCTGACAACATCAAACGTTTTCCTAAAATTCTCTATTGTAGATGTATTTATTTTCTTTATAACTTCATGCAAATCGTCTTTGGCTTTGAGCAAATCACGCTGCTGGGTCAATAAAAAATTGTATCTCTGTTCCAAAGCATCGTACTCTTCCTGCGCGGCCAAATTTACAGAACCTAACGATTCCATTTTTCTTTTTATTTTGTTTATTTCCTCATGATTAACTTCTACTCCGTCATAATCATTTTTTATCTCTTCATAGGGCTTGCCGTAAGTTTCAATAAGACGTTTTTGTAAATCGCTTTTTTGGTATTCAAAATTTTTCAAATCAACCTGCATGGCGGTCATTTCGGTGTTCAAATCGTCAACTTTATTTCGCATTTCGTGACATTGCGCAGTTTTTTCATCTATGCTGTCCTGAAAATTTTGCTTGTCATTTAGTGAAACCTGAATTAACGCTTCTTTTTGCGACTGTTCTTCGTAGTGCCGGCGGATTTGCACGGTTTCGGTTTCCTGCGAGGTTAAAAGCTCTGAAAGCTTTGCTTCATTTTCGGCAGTTTTATTTATGGCATATTCTATCTGCCGTTTTATGTTTTCTATATTGTCGAAAATATACTGTCGGCCTTTCTGTTTATTTCCCATTTCGGAAGCTTTTTTATCCCATGCGCTTCGCGCGTCCATCATAAGCGGAGCGATTTCCTCCTCTTCTTTTCTTACGAAAATTATCTCGCTTTCGGCATTTTTCAATTCTTTGTAAAGAGCATTTTCTTCATCGTCAATTTTTGTTATCCGTTCGTCAAAAATGGAAATTTTTTCGCTAAGCGAGCCGATATCTCCACTTTTTGAATCGATTTCTTTTTTATGCCTGTTTATCTCATCAACCGTATTTTTTATGTCGTTTCTTTTCTCTTCAATCTGCTCCCGCCTGCTTTCAATCTGTGTTTTAATTTTTACCGTATCAAAGCTGAATTTTTCTTTTTCAAGTCTGGAATTTATCTGATATTCATCAATGCTCTCTATTTCAGATTGAACCAAAGTGATTTCTACTCTAATTTCGGCACTTTTCTCCCGAAGTCTTTTAATCTGATCTTCGATTAAAACAGGTTTTTCAAACGAACTTTTTCCACCGCCCTGAACTATGACGTTTCCGTAAACTTTTGAACCTGAAGTTATAATATTTGCACATATAAATTTAATTATTTTTTCATTTTCCGAAGAATATCTGATATACTTTATAAGTTCTGTAAAACCCATCGGCAATCCCAGCGCAGGTGAACCCTGCCCTTGCGGAATTTTTTCTTCAATGATAAATGAAAGCCTGCAAAGCCCGTTATCTTCCAAAAACTTTATGGCTTCTTCAGCTTTTGCCGAATCTGTGCAGACCAAATAGTTAAGTTTTTCTCCTAAAGCCGAAGCTATAAGTTCGTCTTTATCGTCATCTGAATCTATTAAGCTGCTTACCGGGCCCCTTGCTATACCTAAGTTTAACACGGATCTTATGGCGGAACGCAGCGGATCGCGTTGATCAAATTCCTGAAGAGTGGCGATTCTTGATTCATTTGAAGCAAGATTTTCTTTAAGCGCGGAAAGTCTGCTTTCCAAATCGTTTGTTTTTTCTTCATTTTCCAAAACGGTTTTATTTATTTCTTCTTTTTTTGACTCAATTAAAATTAAAGATTCGTTTGCAGCGGCAAGTTCCGCTTTGATAGCGGAAATTTCGCGGTTTGCAGGTTCTATTTCGCTTTCAAGCCTTGCGATTATTCTATTTAAAGAAGCCATTTCGGCGTCAAGATGTATTTTCGTTTCGGAAAATTCGGCCTTTGAATTTATCAGGGTTTCCTTTTCTGTTTCAAGTTCAGAAAGCCTTGAACGTATTGCTGTTTCCTGAGTTTCTATTTCCAAAAGTCTAGATTTTATCGAATTATAGCGCTGCTCTTTTTCTTTATATATTTTCTCAAGATTTTCAGTTTCTGCCACAAGAGAGCTGTCATCGGTATTGATCGAATTTAACTGCTCTTCATATTGAATGACTTTTCCCCTGTTAATTTCAAGCTCTTGGGAAAGAGCTTCCTGTTCAGCTCTTATTTCCGACTCTCTTTGAGCGGAATTCCGTATTATTTGATCGGCAACGCCTATTTTGGTTTTTATGTCGCTTAATTCTCTGTTAATATTTACATATTGTTCGTTTTTTTCATCCAGAGAAAGACGCATTTCCTGAATGTCGGCGTCCAGACGGTTTGCCGAAGTATTATTTTCTTCGAACTCTTTTATCTTTGGATCGAGTTCTTTTTTTAATCTGTCAATCTCATTATTTCCGTAAGCAATGTGCTGCACAAGCGCGGCGGTTTCGTATTTGGCAATATCTTCCTGATATTTTTTATATTGTTTGGCTTTTTTTGCGGCAATATCTAAAGCCGCAATCTGATGTTTATGTATTGCAAGAGAGTCGGATAAACGCGACATGTCTATGTCGATTTTTTCAAGCCTTCTTAAAGTCTCTTCTCTTCTGACTTTATATTTTGCCACACCTGCGGTCTCTTCGAAAAGTTCTCTTCTGTCTTCGGGTTTTGCAGTAGTAAGAAAATCTACTTTCCCCTGCTCTATTATGGAATATCCGTCGGAACCTATTCCCGTATCTAAAAACATATCTTTTATGTCTTTAAGCCTACAGTGCGTCTTATTTATAAAGTATTCGCTTTCTCCACTTCTAAAAAGCCTTCTTGTTACGGTCACTTCAGAGTAATCTATAGGCAGGACATTTTGCGAATTGTCAAATGTAAGAGAAACTTCCGCCATACCTGTAGTAGCTCTTGTCTGTGTCCCGCCAAAAATAACTTCCTGCATTTGAGAACTTCTCATGGATTTTGCGCGCTGTTCTCCTAGGCACCAACGTATAGCATCCGATATATTGGATTTGCCACAGCCGTTAGGTCCTATAATGCCGGATATGTCTTTTTCAAAGCTTAAAACGGTTCTGTCGGCAAAAGATTTAAAACCGCATACTTCGATTTTTTTTAAATACATTATTTTTTCCGTGATTTCATGATTTATTTATATCGGCAAGAGATTCAATATTCTTCTGGAGAAAGCCCTGCATAAGCTTTTCTGAGCCTGTCCTGATAATCATCATCTTCGTTTTTACTTAAAACCGTAGCTATCAAAACAAAAGTGGAATAAGCAAATGCCGCAAAAATACAGAGTTTGCCTATATCTTTGTAAAGTCCGCTTATTCCGTCAGTAGTATTTTTTTTTCTAATCAGCATATTCTGCACTTCCTAGGAGCAGTTTCCATGATAAGATTTCCGCCGGGATCCATAAGCCTTACAACTATAAAATAATCGTCCTTTGCGAAATATGTCCAGTCAAACCACCAATATCCCGCGTCATATCTGCAAGGCTGCCATTCGCCGTTATTAAACGAAATTTCAACATACCCATCAGTTGATGCACCCACTCTTATTGCATAATGATTGCCGTATATCGTCTCCATATCTATCGGATGATCTATTACTATATATGCATTCGGGTAATTGTTAACCTCAGTTTTTATTTCTTTAGTTTCCTCTACAGATTTCATTTTCTTGGCATCAGAGGTTTTTGTCGTCTTTTTTCTTGTTTTTGTCTTTGTCTTTTTTGCAGTGGTTTTATTTTTTATTTCATTCTTTTCTTCAGAATCGGATATAGTCGTAACTTTTTTCTTTGATACCTTCATTGCCATTTCTTTTCCTCCGCAAAAGTTTTTATAGTATTTGATTTTACAAACTTTTCACTATAAAATCAATTATTATTAAGCACCATATATGCTGTACTTTTTATATATTTTTCCATTCATCATTTCGGCGGTACGCCGCGTCATGACATTGTCATCAAGTACCCATGAAAGCTCACAATGTTTATACCCGTTTTTTAAAGCGTTTTTCAGCCCTTTTTCATACATTATAGCTTCAATACCTTTATGTCTGTACTCTTTTATCACTCCCATGACCATAAGTCTGAGTCTGTCGATTTTATTCTTATAATACAGATATTTGAAGATACCAAAAGGTAAAAGACTTCCATTAAGCTTTTTTAGTACCTGATTATAATCTGGCAAAGAAATAAGCATTCCGACAGGCACACCAGAAAGCGATGCTATTATTATCATATCAGGATCGAGAAGCGGCTTCATTTTTGAAGCCAACACTGCAAACTCCTCATCGCTCCAAGGAACAAAACCCCAATTTTTTTCCCAAGCTCTATTATATATGGATATCGCGGATTTTAAATCTTCGTCAAAAGTATCTTTGCCTAGCGATTTCACTTTTAGAGTCGGGAGCTTTTTTTTTGCCATTTGTACTACTTTTTCAAGACGCCCAAGTCTTGAATCCCCAGTAACATCCATATCATAGGCATAAAGTTCTTTTATTTTTTTGAGTCCTGATTTTTCCGCAATACTGAGATAGTACTGCGGCGTATAACTCATCATAAGAGCAGGAGGCAAATCAAAACCTTCCGACAGAAAACCGAGTTCGTCATTTGTAGATGGATTCATCGGCCCCATCATTTTATTTATGCCTTTTTCGTTAAGCCAGTTTTTTACGGCATCAAAAAGAGCCTTTGCTGTAACATCATCATCAATGCATTCAAAAAAACCGAAAAAACCGCAGTTGTCATCTTGAAAATTTATATAATTGTAATCAATTATAGCCGCTATCCTACCTGTTATCCTTCCGTTTTCATCATAAGCAAGAAAAAGCTGTTTTTTTGCATGAAGCCAAAAAGGATTTTTGTCATCCGACAAAATTTCTATCGTATCGGATATAAGAGGTGCTACCCAAGGGCTTTTTTTTGAATAAATCTTCCATGGAAAACGGATGAATTGCCTGAACTGTCTCGAGGTTTCGACTTTAGAAATTCTCATGTTCTTATCCTGCCGTGTATATATGTTTAAGAGATTATGCCCAGAGCTTTGCCGACTTTTGAAAACTTGTCAAGGATAAAGTTCAGATGTTCATCCGTATGGGTTGCCATGTAGCTTGTTCTTATTATCGCCTGCCCTTCGGGAACAGCCGGAGTGACTACTGGAGAAGCAAACACGCCTTCGTCAAAAAGCATCTTCCACATTTTAAAAGCCGTCAAATCACTGCCTACAGTTAAAGGTACTATCGGCGACTGAGAATTGTTTGTTTTATAGCCCATAGACTGAAAAGCCGTTTTCATTTTTTTGGAGTTTTCCATAAGTTTCATTCTTCTTTCGGGTTCCTGAATTATTAAATCTAAAGCCGTATCTATCGCACCTACACACGCAGGAGGAAGGCTTGCGGTAAAAATCATTGATCTTGATGCATGTTTTATATAATCTATCACTTCGTTTCTGCTTGCGATAAAACCGCCTATCGATGCCAAAGATTTTGAAGCAGTTGCCATCAAAACGTCAACATCTTCTTCTATATTAAAGTGAGAGCCAGTTCCTCTGCCATTTTCGCCTATTACGCCAAGTGAGTGTGCTTCGTCAACATAAACTTTTGCTCCATATTTTTTTGCAAGTTTTGAAATTTCAGGCAAGTTTGCTATGTCGCCTTCCATACTGAATATGCCGTCAACTACTATAAGCATTCCCCTTCCCTGATTTTTTGCAAGCTGTCTTTCAAGATCGGACATATCATTATGCCTAAATCTTGCCATTTCTCCGAAAGAAAGGCGGCAGCCGTCAATAATGGAAGCATGGTCAAGTTTATCGGTTATTATGACTTCGCCTTTTCCCACAAGGCTGGAAATAGCACCTAAATTCGAATGATGCCCCGTAGTAAAAAGAACGGCTGACTCTTTATTGATAAATTTTGCAAATTTCTTTTCGACTTTCTCATGCAGATCGCTTGTTCCGTTAAGAAATCTTGAACCCGTTCCCGAAGTTCCATATTTCTTTACAGCTTCTATTGAAGATTCTATTACTTTAGGATGGCTTGCAAGTCCAAGATAATTATTTGAACAGACAACGATTTTTTTCTTACCGTCAACTACAGTTTCCGGACCCTGCTGCGATTCTACTGTATGAAAATATGGATAAAATCCGGATTTTTTAAGTTCGTTGGCATCATGGAAGTTGAGACATTTCTCAAAAATATCAGAACTCATTTGAACGATCTCCCTTTTTGCATACTAAAAAAATTTATTATTTAAATACCAATTATATGTTATTTTAGAAGCAATTTCAAGTTTGGTAAACTCAATACCTAAATCAACCCGGGCGCAAGTATTATCGGCAATCCAGTATTCTTGGAGCATTTCGTTTATTTTTTGCTTATTAAGCACCGCAGGCTTTCCTGTGATATATGAGAACGACTGGGCTGCCATGCCTGCAAACTTAAAAACAAAATCCGGAATCGGTATAGGCATAGCTGTTCTGCCTACGGCTTTGGAAATTACCTGTCCCACCTGTGACCACGTGTAAGGCGTTTCCTCAGCAAGATAATATGTCCTATTATCGCTTTTTTTGTTATCAAGACATGTACAAACGCATCGTGCTACATCTTTTACATATACCAGTTGCAAAACCCTTTTTTCAACTGTAAAAGGTCTTAAATGTTTGTTTACAAGATTGAAAAATATAAAAATATCTTTATCCCTCGGACCATAAACCGACGCTGGTCTTAATATTGTATAGGGAATTTTCCCCAAAAAGAGTTCCTGTATTTCTTCTTCGGCTGCAATCTTACTCAAACCGTAATCCGAAACAGGTGTTTCTTCTTCATTAAGTTTTTTTGGATTTGCGGAACTGCCAGGACCCATAGCTGCCTGAGATGAAATAAAAATGAACTTTTTTAATGATGGATTCATTTTTAAAACGGCATTACATAGGTTTTTGGTATACTCGACATTGCCTTTAAAATAATCTTCTCTGTTAAAAGCTCTTACGCGGCCGGCACAATGCACTATTATGTCAATATTTTTTACGCATATTTCTAAAAATTTTATGTCGTTTAAATCTCCGTATTTAAAAAAAACCGGCAGATGACTTATCCACGACAAGTCCGATGTTTTTCTTACGACACAGGTAACCTGGTGCTTTTTAGACAATAATGCTTCAACTATATGACTACCTATAAAACCGTTAGACCCAGTAACAAGCACCTTTAGCATAATATTCTCCCTCTGCTGCATATCAGCAGATTCTCGGTAATTGTTCAGTATCGATATTAAGAATTTTTCTCAGATTTCCCGAAACGGTTTTTACCCATACCCCTTTAGGATCTTTCACGACTTTCCCTATAACCGCAGCTTTTTTCCCTAAAGAATTTTTTTTGTATGCTGTAATAACTTTTCCTGTATCGGACTCTTTCTGAAAAGAAATCATCTTTCCTTCATTCGGCATATATAAAGGATCTAAACCAAGTATTCTGCAAAAAGCCGCCACATTATTTGCCATAGGAATTTTGTCATATTCTATTATTATGCCGACATTGGAACTTTCGGCAATTTCATTAAGAACCGCCGCAGCTCCACCTCGGGTCGGATCTCTCATAACGCGAACGTCAGGGCATACTTTTAAAATATCCTGCACCAAAAAATTTAAACAAGCGCAATCACTTTTTATTGAAGATTTAAAACCAAAATCATTTCTTGAAAGCATGACGGCTGCTCCGTGCTCTGCTATATTTCCGCTCACTATTATAGTATCTCCATATTTTGCGTTTGAGCCAGAAAGATTGATTTTTTTTCCGATAATTCCTATCGCACTCGTATTGATAAATATTGCGTCAACCTCGCCTTTTTTCATGACTTTCGTATCCCCGGTAACTATATTGACGCCTGCCAGCTTTGCCTGTTTTGCCATTGAAAACGTTATTTTTTGCAAATCTTTTACAGGAAAACCTTCTTCTATAACCGCCGCAGCAGATAAAGCCAAAGGTCGTGCACCCATCATCGAAATATCGTTAACGCTTCCGCAAACAGCAAGTTTTCCTATGTCCCCGCCTTTAAAAAAAATCGGATTTATGACAAATGAATCCGTAGCAAAAGCAAGTTTCATATTTTTTATTTTTAAAACAGCTCCGTCGTCAAGAGGATTCAGTTCTTTATTTGAAAACACTTTTTTAAAAACTTTGTTTATAAGTTCTTTGGATGCGTTGCCTCCGGCACCATGTGCCAAGGTTATTTTATCCATCGTATTTTCCGTATTTGTAATATGCGCTGCAAACACCTTCGGAAGAAACCATGCACGGACCCAAAGGTTTTAACGGAGTACATTTTTTTCCGAAAAAGCCGCAGCCATAAGGATTTATTTTTCCTCTCATTATATCTCCACATCTGCAGGGCTCTTTTTTATTCATGTCTTTTTCATCTTTAACTTGAAATTTGATGTCTGCATCAAAAGTGGCATATTTTTTGTTCAACCTAAATCCGCTTTTTTTTATACAACCGAGCCCGCGCCATATGTCATCTTTCAAATCAAACACTTCCGATATCAAATTTTTAGCTTTAATGTTTCCTTCTTCGTTTACAACCGCCTTATATATATTTTTAAATCCGCATGAGCGCGATTTGATATTTTTAATCAAAAAATCTATGGCTTCTACTATTTCTTTTTTTGAAAAACCCGTTACTGCACAGGATATTTTATATTTTTCTGCCACATATCTAAAAGCGCCGGCACCGGCTATGGCAGCAACATTTCCGGGGAGAATAAACCCGTTTATATCAAAATCATCATCAGAAACAAGCATGTTTAAAGCCGGAAAAATACTTTTAAACATCGAAAAAACAGAAATATTTTTGATTTTTTTTTCATAAGCTTCTTTTATGACTGCCGCCGCGGCAGGTAATGTAGTCTCAAAACCAGCTCCGATAAAGACAACTTCTTTTTCCGGATTTGCCTCGGCGATTTTCAAAGGGTCATATACGCAATAAATTACCCTGACATCAGCCCCTTTCAAAATTTCCAATTCAAGAGATGAGGTAAACGCCGGAACTCTAAGCATATCGCCGAATGTCGCAATTACTATATTTTTATTTTTTAACAAGTGCAGGCATTGTTCCAAGCGATTTGAAGGAGTTACACAAACAGGACAACCAGGACCTGAAATAAGTTCCGTTCCAACAAAATAATCGCGCAGTCCGTATCTGGCTATCGTCATAGTATGCGTACCGCATACTTCCATTATTTTTATCCCTTTAGAAAGACGATAGGATTGTCTTGTCGTCTTTTTTGATTCTTCAGCCGGCACAGGGCTGCTCCTTGGTTTCTTTTGTCCATTTATCTATTTGTCCAGGATGTATAAAGGAACGGCATCTTTGAAAGGCGTCTTCAAGAGAATCCGTTACGATAAGCATGTCAAAGTGTTCCTTCTTAAAAAATTTTTCTTCAATGCTTTTTTGTAAAAACTTTATGAAATCATCAAAATATCCGTTTACGTTTATTAAAGCGCAGGCTTTTTTATGTATGCACAGTTGTGACCACGTAAGTACTTCGGCAAGTTCGTCTATAGTCCCTATTCCCCCGGGTAACACAAAAAAATAATCAGCAAGTTCGTACATCTTATTTTTGCGTTCATGCATATTTTTTGTTACAATCAGCGAGTTTAAACCATTATGACAAACTTCAATATCTTTTAGCTGCTGCGGTATAATGCCGATAACTTTTGCGCTGTTTTCAAGAACGGAATTTGCCAAAACTCCCATAAGCCCGACCTTTCCACCACCGTAGACCAATTCGGCATTTTCATTTGCAATAAGTTTCCCTAGTTCTACCGCGGTTTCTATAAACTTTTTGTCTTTTCCCAGACTGGAACCGCAGAAAACACATACTTTTTCACTCACTATATCAACCCCGACTCTTTTGACGCATCTACAATATCTTTAGCGTCTTTTTTAGAAAGTTTGCTAATGGCAAAACCGGCATGTACTAAAACGTAATCGCCCAATTTTAAATTGTCCAAAAGCGTTATTTTTATTTCGGATTTAATTCCTCCAAAATCAATCTCAGCTGTACTTGAATCAACTATTTTTAATATTTTCCCAACTGTTGCAAGACACATTTTACCTTTTTGCCTTATATATTTTATCGTAAGCTTTTTTTGCTTCTTGGCGAACTTCTTTGTTGGTATCTTTACTCGAAAGATTACTCAAAAAAGTTAAAGCGGAGCTTGCCGATTTGCCCATATCCGACAATTCCGCTATAGCTCTAAGTTTTACATCTATATTGTTATGTTTGAGAAGATTTATAAGACCTGGGATGGCTTCATTTGAAGGCTTCCCCACTCTTGTCAAAGCATTGGCGGAAGCAATTCTGATAGTATGATTTTTATCTTGAAGCAAAGGAATTAATACGGGAACTGCATCATTAGCCTGATTTCCCATAGCTGCAAAAGTGTCTATCGTCGCAATTCTTATAATGTTTGGATTTTTACCGTCTGTCAAAGCTGCTAATTGCGAGACAGTACTTTTTGCAGCAGCACCTATATCCGATATGGCCTTCTTTGCTAAATCTCTTATTTCTTCCTGTCTTGTAAGCATTTTAATTAAAGCAGGAACGGTTTCATTGGCACCACCTTTTAAAATTCCAAAATTCTTTATAGCTTCTGCTACGACTACAATATTTTCGTCATTAAGGCGTTCCAGCATTTTATCAATAGCTCCTGACGACTTAAGATTTAGTGCATCAAAAGTACCGAGAGTTTCCAAGGCCGCTTTTCTTATTCCGAAATAATCATTATCAAGATACTCTGCAACTGTTCCTGCGCAAAAAGAAGCAGGTTTTCCTATTCTTGCAAGCGCATTTAAATGATCTATTTTTACATAATTATTACCTTCGGCAATACGTTTCAATATTTCACTGATAACTTCCGTTCTTCCGTTCCCAATATCTTTAATCACATCGGAAGCCATATCTCTTACATTTTTGCTGTAAGAAAGCATAGAAACCAACTCTCTTACCCCGTAAGCAGGATTCGCTTCAATGACTTTTTTATATCCCTGAATGGCGCCCTGAAAATCTTTTTTTACAAGTTTAATGTCGGCGACAGATTTTAAAGATACTATATCTCCCGGTTTCTTTTTAAGTATCGCTTCATATATCACCAGTGCTTCGTCATATTTTCCTTCTCTGAGAAGAGAATTTGCTTTTTCAGGAGTATTTCTTTCTACACATGCAAATAAAAATAATAAACTTAGAAGCATAAAATGTAAAAACTTAAATTTGCCTATCATATCATTTCTCTTTTATATTAATAAAAATTTTTCAGAATTATCCCTTTAAATCTTGGTAAGATGGGGCGACAGTATTATTAAATATCCTACTCGCCAAAAACAATTTTAGTTTTCATGATTTCTTCGCGATATTTTATTTTCATACGCAAGTATTCCATTGGTCTATCGCCTTTTGTCCTATTGCAATGAGGGCATAATAACTGATAGTTTTCATAGTAATCCCCGCCTCCCTTAACTTTAGGAATAATATGGTCTATTTCAAATTGGAAAATATCCATTTTAACGCCGCAAGCTCTGCACATTCCTTGTTGGTCTGCATAAAGCCGTTGTTTTACAGGCTGATTTATAGGTTCTTCTTTAATGTCTGTACGTTTTGGAGGTTTATCCGCTGCAACAAAATCACTAAACAACCCTGCATCGTCGCTTAAGCGGTCAATCAACACATTAACTGACTGTTTTTCAATGTCAATACCTATCCATTTTCTACCTAATTGCTGCGCAGCAACGCATGAGGTCGCACAGCCGCAAAATGGGTCAAACACTATGTCGCCTTCATTTGATGAGGCTTTTATAATGCGGCGCAAAAGAGCAAGTGGCTTTTGTGTGGGATAACCCGTTTTTTCTTTACTAAAACTTTTAATTGCGATAGAATCTAATACATCCCCGTTATTACAATTCCAAGTATCCTCTATTGGAATACCGTTCCCTGTAGGTTTTTTACCATCTCTGCGGACATAGTTTTGAGGATATGTTATGTATTCTTTATTAAATACAAAATTATCACTTTTTGTATAATATAAAATTATATCATGATTTCTAATAAATTTGCCTGCTTGTGTTTTATACCCTGAAACCCACCCAATTCGCCACACAATTTCATTTCTAAAATTACCTTTCCCAAAGATTTCATCTAACAGCGCTTTTAAATAATGGCTTGCAGTCGGGTCGCAATGCAGATACATACTGCCTGTATCTTTCAAAATGCGATACATTTCTATAATTCGTTGTGCCATATAAGTTAAATATGCTTTCATCGCTTTGCTGTGCATCACACCAACAGATGAAATAAATGTTGTCAATACAGGATATTTGTCCGCCATAGTTTCTAAATAAGATTCGTCAATATCTTCCCAACTCCACATATCTTTAAAACTTGCACCTGCGGCTTTTGTCCCAATGGGAGCGCAATACATACGTTTAGAATTAAATGGCGGATCTAAATAAATCAAATCCACAGATTGACTGTTCATCCCGTTCATAATATATAGATTGTCATTTGTGTATAATGTGTTTTTCATTTTTATTTTTTAAAATTAAATTATTTATATATGCCTGACCCAGACATAGACCTCCATCATTTATAGGAATTTGTTTATTGTAATAAATATCAAAGCCCAATGACAACAGTTTTTTTCCGATACTGTTTAATAAATATACATTCTGAAATACTCCTCCGCCAAGAGCTATTTGTTTTATTTTATGTTTTTTTGCTGTTTTTACGACAATATCGGCAATCGTGTTGTGAAATTTAGCGCTTATACATTCAACTGGAATTCTGCTTTTAATATTTTCTAAAATCCCTTTTAATAATTTCGATATATCAATTATGCCATTTTCTATATTATATCCATAACATTCTGACGTTTTATATGTATCTGCCGCTGACTCTAAAGCGATGGCAGCTTCCGCTTCAAAAGTGGATATATTTTTTATTCCGAGCAAAGAAGATACGGCATCAAATATCCTGCCAGCACTTGATGTCAAAGGCGAATTGACATTATTTTCAATTATTTTAATTATGGTTTTATAGTCATATTTTTTTAAATGTGTGGGCATATATTGTAAAAGATTGTATTTATAGAGAAGAGAGACTGCCAAACGCCATACTTCTTTTACGCATACGTCTCCACCTGGAAGACAAAAATAACCGAAATGTCCAGCTCTTTTAAATTTTTGTTTTGAATACAAAATAAACTCGCCACCCCAAATATTTCCATCTTCGCCATAGCCGTTTCCGTCAAATATAAAACCCAAAACATCCCCGTTTAAATTATGTTCGACGATTACCGACGCCATATGCGCATAATGATGCCAAACAAAATTTACTTTTTTATAATGCTGCTTTGCATACAAGCTCGAATAATATGTCGGATGCGCATCACAAACTGAAATCATCGGATTTATATCAAGAAAAGATTTCATTTTATTTATGCTTTCACTGTAAAATTTTAAATTCGCGTTTTCTGCCAAATCGCCAACGTACTGTGAAAGATAGGCATTGCCTTTTCTTATGAAACAAAAATTATTTTTTAAATCTCCGCCAGCTGCAAACATATCCGTGCCAATGCCGGTTTTTACTGGCATTGGAACATATCCTCTACTTCTTCTTATAATTATTTTCTCTTTGCCTCCAGGCAAAAATTTTACGATTGAATCATCCGCTCTGTTTTCTATATCTCTGTCATGCGTGAGAAAATAATCAGCTGTTTTGTTGAGATTTTCAAAAGCTTCTTTTTCATTAATGGATATAGGCTCATCGATTTTATTCCCCGAAGTCATTACAAGAAGCGGTATCTTTTCCATTAAAAGATAGTGAAGCGGCGCATACGGCAGCATTATTCCCAACGACGAATTATCTGGTGCAAGCATATCAAGCATAGGTATTTTAACCTTTTTTTTTAAAAGAACTATCGGTGCACTTTTTGACAGTAATTCCGCTTTTTCATACTTATTTATAAAACAAAGGTTCTCGGCGATTCTTATATTAGTCATAACTGCGAAAGGTTTATGAGGTCTTTGTTTTCTTTTTCTTAATTTATTTACGGCTCTCGGATTTGAAGCGTCGCAGCACAGATGATAGCCGCCTATACTTTTAACGGCTAAAATTTTACCCGTTTTTAAAAACTTGACTGAGTCCGTTAAAGCTTGATTTCTATATGATAAAAGTTCTTTATCACGAGTAAACAAAGACAATTTAGGTCCACATTTATGACAGGCGTTTGGTTGAGCATGAAGCCTCCTGTTTGAAGAATTGTTGTATTCACGCAGACAATCGCCGCACATGGAAAACTTATTCATCGTGGTATTTTTTCTGTCATAAGGAAGTTTTTTGATTATCGAAAAACGTGGACCACATTTTATGCAGTTTATAAAAGGGTACAAATATCTTCTGTCGGTATTTGAAAACAATTCCTTTCTACAGTCATTGCATAAAGCCAAATCATACGGAAAATCGGAAATTATTTCGGTTTTTTTACTTTTACTGATTGTAAAATTCAAAAATTTTTTAGGAACGATTTCTTTAACAAAATATTCTGCGTCGAAATCGGATTTTCTCAATTCCAAAACAAACTTTTTCAAATCGCATTTTTTCCCACAGGCTGTAATTTGTACGCCTATACCGGTATTGCACACAAAACCCGTTAAATTATTTTTAACGGCAAGATTATAAACAAAAGGTCTAAAGCCCAGCCCCTGTACTGTACCGTAGACTTCAATTAAGAAAGCATTACTCCCCTTCGATATTTTTAACATACACTTCATGACCTGAAACAATCTTTATGTCGTTTGCTCCGCAATGAGGACACGTTAAATATTCCATTTGCGAAGGTCTTATCTCTTCTAAACATAAATTGCATTGAGCTGCAAGCGGCACGATTTCATATTCGATTACCGCATCTTTGGCAACTGCGTTTTCGACAAATATATGATCTACAAAAGAGTGATTTAGAAAATCCTTTTCAATCCCCGAAGCCGTTCCTAAAACTACTGTTATTTTTGTTATTTTTGCCAAATTATTTTTCTCAGCCTCACTTAAAATCACTTTCCACAAATCTCTGGCAATACCGTGCTCATGCATCAGCAGCATCCTCCTTATAAGTTTTAATAATTATTATACGAAAATATCACTTAACGGTTTGCAGAAAATGATAGCATATTCTAAAATTTAACTAAAGGGAACTCTGTGCTATACAAGACAAAAAACTCCGCTTTTACTCGGAGTTTTCATTTTATTCATTATAAGCGGGCGATGGGACTTGAACCCACGACCTTCTCGTTGGCAACGAGACGTTCTACCGCTGAACTACACCCGCAAATAAAGCAAATTTTTATTTATACTCGAAGGCACGATTTGAACAATATTTATTTCTCATGCTTCTTTATCATCGCCGAATTTTATGCTGAGGGCGGGACTTGAACCCGCATCCCGTTAAGGACACGCCCCTCAAACGTGCGCGTATGCCAATTCCGCCACCTCAGCGTAATTTGCCGTTACTGAACAGGCTCCTGCGGAACTGCTATAGGCAGATTAGAGAGCTGGTTTACCACTGACATCATGCTCATGTTTGTAGAAACTTTCGTGAGCGTCAAAGAAGTAAACATAAAAATACATGCCATAGCTACTGTCAGCTTCTTTATGAATGCCATTCCCGAAGGGGCATTAAATATTTGATCTGATCCGCCTCCACCAAAAATACCCGCCATACCGCCGCTCTTTCCAGCTTGCAAAAGAACAACAAGTATTAAACCCAAACAAACCGCATAATGTGCAAATTGTAATGCATAATATATTATATTCATATTGTGTGATTATACTACAAAACCGTTTATTTGTCAAACTAACAGTTTTTTCCGTTATAAAGCCAAAAAATATTTTAATTTTTTTGCAGTGTCGCCGAAAAACCACGAAAAATCATTGTCTATTATTTTTCCGGAAGAGCTTCAATTCCTGGAAGTTCTTTTCCTTCCAAAAATTCTAAAGAAGCTCCACCGCCGGTTGAAATATGTGAAATCTTTTTATCAACACCTGCTTTCTTTACAGCAGAGACCGAATCTCCTCCTCCAACAACGGAAGTCGCTCCTTCTCCAGTAGCTTCCGCTACGAGTTTGGCTATTTCGACTGTTCCTTTTGAAAATCTGTCGATTTCAAATATCCCCAAAGGTCCGTTCCAAACTACCGTTTTAGCCGACTTGATGGTTTCGGCAAATTCTTCAATGGATTTCGGACCTATATCAACGCCCATAAAATCTTCGGGAATAGCTTCGTCAGCTGTAATGTTAATGACAGCATCCGACGGAACCGCTTTGTTTGCAAAATCGACTTTATTTGCGATGACATGATCGACTGGCAAGAGAAAATCTATTTTTTTTTCTTTTGCTTTTTTAAGAAGTTCCGCAGCCAAGTCAAGTTTATCGTCTTCAACTAAAGAAGTGCCTGTGCTTACTCCCTGCGATTTCAAAAACGTATATGCCATAGCACCACCGATAATTATCGCGTTTACTTTATTTAAAAGATTTTCTATGACATTTATCTTATCTGAAACTTTTGCTCCACCCAAAATCGCAAGAAATGGTCTTGCGGGATTGTCAAGAGCTTCGCCTAAAAATTTCAATTCTTTTTCCACCAAAAAGCCCGCGGCTGCGTCTTTTAGGTATTTTACTACTCCGGCAGTCGAAGCGTGCGACCTATGCACCGTTCCAAAAGCGTCCTGAACAAAAACTTCACCCAAAGAAGCAAGCTCTTTCGCAAAAGCGTCCATAGCGGCTTTATCTTTTTCCCCTGCAGAATTCTTGCCTTCCTCTTCGGGATGAAATCTGAGATTTTCAAGCAAAAGAATTTCGCCGGGTTTTAAATCCGCAGCAGCTTTTTTTGACTCTTGACTTATGCAGTCTCCATCTATAAATTTGACTGGTCTTCCTATCAATTCGCTTAAACGCGGCGCAACAGGCTTTAAACTCATTTCTGCTGCCACTTTTCCTTTCGGTCTGCCCAAATGAGCCATGAGAATTATTGCAGCATTTTGTTCCAAAAGATATTGTACCGTCGGAAGAGTTGCAGCTATTCTTTTATCGTTTGTAATATTGAGATTAGCGTCAAGAGGCACGTTATAATCTACTCTCACCAAAACTTTTTTACCTTTTACATCAATGTCTTTAAGCGTTTTTTTCATAAATTACCTTCTTTTTAATAGTAATTTTTTAAAAAATCGGGCTCAGCCGAGATTTACGGCCAAACCCGATTAAAATTAAAGCAAGATATTTTTACATAACATCGTAATTATTTTACTTCTGCAAAATATTTTATTGTTCTGACCATCTGGCTTGTGTAACTGTTTTCGTTGTCATACCATGAGACGACCTGAACTTGATACGTATCGTCATCAACTTTAATTGCCGTCGTCTGAGTAGCATCAAACAAAGAACCGTAAGCTATTCCTATGACATCAGATGATACCAGCTCTTCTTCAGTATATCCAAAAGATTCATTAGAGGCTTTTTTCATAGCGGCATTTATAGAATCTTTTGTTATGTCTTTGCCTTTTACGACTGCTATCAAAATTGTGCTTGAACCTGTTTTTACAGGAACTCTCTGTGCAGAACCGATAAGTTTTTTGTTAAGCTCTGGAATTACCAAACCTATCGCCTTTGCAGCTCCCGTTGAATTCGGGACAATATTTTCTGCAGCGGCTCTTGCTCTTCTCAAATCTCCTTTGGGATGAGGTCCATCAAGCGTCATTTGATCGCCTGTATAAGCATGAATCGTAATCATGATACCGCTCTGAACGGCTGCATAATCGTTGAGCGCTTTTGCCATAGGGGCAAGGCAGTTTGTCGTGCATGAAGCAGCTGAAATTATATTGTCTTTGGCAGTCAGTATTTTATGATTGACATTATATACTACCGTAGGAATATCGTCCCCTGCAGGAGCTGAAATGACGACTTTCTTTGCGCCTGCATCGATATGAGCCTGAGATTTTGCTTTTGACGTATAAAATCCGGTACATTCAAGCACTACGTCAACGCCAAGCTTTCTCCACGGAAGAGCTTTTGCATCTTTTTCCGCATAAATCGTGATTTCTTTTCCATCAACAATAATAGAATTGTCGGTAAATTTTATTTTGTCAGCAAGAGCGTATGTTCCCTGAGCCGAATCATATTTCAATAAATGAGCCAGCATTTTAGGGCTTGTCAAATCGTTAATAGCAACGACTTCATACCCTTCTACGCCGAACATCTGTCTGAACGACAATCTTCCAATTCTTCCGAAACCGTTAATTGCAACTTTTACTGCCATGATGATCCTCCTGATATGGTTATTTGTAAATAAATAGGTTGGGCTATTTAAAATCTATTGACAATGATAATATAAAATAATAAAAACCTTGTCAAATTAACAAAAAAAGACTAAATACTCTTTTTTTTATTTTCGAGTTTCCAATTAAGATAAGCACTTATAAAACCGTCAATATCGCCATCCATGACCGCTGCAACTTGAGATGTTTCATATCCCGTACGGGTATCTTTGACAAGCTGATAAGGCATAAAAATGTATGAGCGTATCTGGCTGCCCCATTCTATCGAACCTTTTTCACTGTAATGTTTTTCGTATGAAGCTCTTTGTTTCTCGCGTTCAAGTTCGTAAAGTTTTGCTTTAAGAAGTTTCATGGCGGTGGCGCGGTTTTTTATCTGCGAACGATCATTTTGTGACTGTACTATTATTCCTGTAGGAAAATGCGTGATTCTTACCGCTGAATCCGTCTTGTTTATATGCTGTCCGCCGGCTCCGGAAGCTCTATAAGTGTCAATTCTGATGTCCTTGTCATCAATAGTTATGTTTATGCCGTCGTCAATTTCCGGAATAACGTCAATTGAAGCAAAAGACGTATGCCTTCTTTTATTGGCGTCAAAAGGAGAAATTCTGACAAGCCTGTGAACGCCTATTTCCGACTGCAAAAACCCGTATGCGTACCCGCCTTTTATTATCATAGTCAAACTTTTTATGCCTGCTTCATCGCCGTCAAGGCTGTCTACGACTTCCGTTTCAAAACCTTTATCTTCTGCCCACCTCGAATACATTCTAACAAGCATCTGAGCCCAATCGCACGATTCCGTCCCGCCGGCACCTGAATGTATTGACATAATCGCGTTATTTCTGTCATGTTCTCCATCGAGTTTTGTCTTCGTTTCAAAAACTGATAAAACCTTTTCAAGTTTTCTGCTTCCATTTTCAACGTCTTTCAAAAGTTCTTTATCATTTTCACTTTCGGCAAGTTCTTTTAACTCGATTAAATCTTTTATTCGCATGTCTATGTCATGCCAAAGAGTGCATATGTTTTTTAGCGCATCAAGTGCAGACATAGTTTTTTTTGCTTTGTTTTGATCGTTCCAAAAATAAGGATCTGAAATTTCAATCTCAAGTCCTTTGATTTGTTCTAATTTTGCGTCAATATCAAAGAGACCTCCTTAATCCGTCGATTCTTTCCTTTTGTGTTTCAAGCATTGTACACTCCTAATTATTAGTATCACTATAAATAAAAAAACCATTACCAAAGCGCATAATTTTACGAACAAATCTCCGTGCAAAGTATAAAAAGACAGATAATCATTCTGTAGGAATTCTCCACTTATTAACGCCGATTTCATCACTTTAGTCGAATTAGTAATTCTCCCCGAAGCTTCGATTATCCCGGAAACTCCGGAATTTGCCGCTATAATCACAGCTTTTCTGTTTTCAACAGCTCTGAAAATATTCATCATAAAATGCTGATACGGTGCTGCTGTGTCGAAAAACCATGCATCATTAGTATGATTTGTTAAAACTTTCGCTCCGTTAAGGCAGAACCTTCTGGAAATATCGGGAAAAAAGTTTTCCGAACAAAGAGTGGCTCCTGAATATATTTTATTATCGGTAAAAATTTTTGCATCTTTTCCTTCTACAAAATTTCCGAGTTCGTTTAAGACTCCGAAAAACCTACTTAAAAACTTTTGAAAAGGAACATATTCCCCGAAAGGAACAAGATGACTTTTTTTGTGAATAGCAGTATATCCCTCGACATCAGGCCTGAAAGAAAAAATAGCATTAAAAAATCTGCCGCTTCCATCACTGTATGGAGCACCTATAATACTGAATCCTCCCGCAGTCTGCGTTATTCTTTTTACCGTTTTATATGTCTGCTTATCCCAAGGCAAAAAATCCGGCAGAGCAGTTTCCGGCCATGCTATCAAATCCGGTTTAACTTCGGAAGCTTCAAAAGCATATTTTTCAAGATCGAACAAGATATCGTCTTTATAACTTTGATCCCATTTTTTATATTGATCAACATTAGGCTGTACTATAACCGCCGTAAAAGTTTCATCTCCAAAATACTTAAATTTGTCCAGTCTGAACACGCCAAAAACAGAAACCAAGACAATAAGAAGAAAAGCGGTCAATAAATATTTATTTCCTTTATTGCTGGAAATCCAGAAATAAAAAAACATATTGCATATTACTAATAAGAAAGATATTCCATAAACTGCACTAAATTCCGCTATTTGTATTATTTCAGTAAATTCATACTGGGAGTATCCTATAAGCATCCATGGAAAACCAGTTAAAAGGTAGGTGCGTGCATATTCCAGCAACACCCATGCACAAGCCGCAAAAACAGATATAACCCATGTACAGGAAAAATATCTTTTTGATACATTAACAAAAAAACTCCAGACTGCCCAATATAAACTGAGATACACCCAAAGCGCACACGAAGCGGCAAAAGCCTGGACATAAGAATCCGTGTTAAATTTCAGCATAGGAATAAGCCAGTAAAGACCAACGGCATTAAAAACAAATCCGGATGCAAAACCAAATATAAGCGAATTTTGTACAGAGGAATGCATTAAAATGCTGACTAAAGGGATAAGCGCTATCCATGCTAAAAAGAACAGATTCATTTTTGGAAAAGACACGGCAAGTGCAGCTCCGCTCAATGTACTTAATATAATATATTTACAAGTTTGCCTTAGCGCCATTTTTTGATTTATACCTTTTGAAAAAAGTAACCGCCATAAAAAGCGCGACAAAAACAATACATATTTTTATAAAAACATCTCCATAAAGCACATAAAAAGATTTATAATTATTTTGAAAAAAAGTCCCTGTTATCAATGTGCGTTCGTAAACTTTTGAAGAAACGTTTATTTTTCCAGAAGCATCTATTATTGCCGACACTCCGGTATTTGCGGCAATTATTACCGCTTTGCGGCTTTCAACCGCTCGGAAAACATTTGCAGAAAAATGTTTATACGGAGCCGAAGAATCAAGAAACCATGCATCATTTGTATGGTTGGTTAAAACCTTTGCTCCCGATAAAACAAAGCGGCTTACGATATCGGGAAACAGATTTTCTGAACAAATTAAAGCACCTACTGAAAGTTCGCCGTCACTAAAAACATTTGTATCACTGCCTTCAATTGAATCATCATTTTTATCAGCTATATCAAAAAAATCCGCTACCCATCTCGGTATAGGCATATATTCACCAAAAGGTATGAGATGATTCTTAAAGTGCATATCTCGATAACCGCCTGCACCGTCAAAATAAAAAACTGCATTAAACAGATTTCCCAGTCCGTCTAAATACGGAGCTCCTATAATATTGAATCCTCCCGCCGTTTTTGTGATTTTATCAGCAAATACGTAAGAGACATCATCGGCAGGAATCAAATTTATTATTTCACTTTCCGACCATACATTAAGATCTGCTCCGATTTTTGACAATTCGATTGCAAAATCATCAAGAATTTTTGATGTTTCCAACTTATAAGAGTTGTCAAGTTTTTTATACTGTTCTATATTGGATTGCACCACGGCTGCAGTATGTTCTTTTTCTCCAAAATCCTGAAATAAGTGGTATCTGATTATTCCGAAAATAAGAACTGCGCAGAAAATAAACACTGCCGAGGCAATGTAAGATTTTTTTTTATCCGCTATGCCGAAATACAACAAGCCATTTATAAGTATTATTACAAAAGAAATTCCATAAATGCCGGTAAATTCTGAAATTTGTACAATATATGTAAATAAATATTGGCTATAACTTATAATAAGCCACGGCCATTGTCCCAATATATAAGTGCGTATATACTCAATAATTATCCATAAGCATGCGGACAAAATAATAAATAACCAGGGTTTTGAACAATATTTTTTTATAATTGCACAAAACAGTCCCCATAAACCCCAATACGCCGCAAAATAAGCACAAAATGCAGTATAAAATATTATTGAAATCGCATAATCTTCGGAAAATAAATAGATGGTATCAACCAGCCAATAGTTAGCTTGCGCATTAAAAACAACACCTGCTAAAAAAGCATAAAAAAATGAAGAAACAGCAGACGATCTAAAAATTACGCAAATAAGAGGAACAAAAGCAACCCAAGTCAAAAAAATAAAATTGGTTTTAGGGAAAGATGCAGCGAGCGCAATACCCGTAAATATGCATAATGCAATATATTTATAAATTTGTCTCATTGCTATTTTTTAATATATGCCTTCTTAAAAAAACAATTATGACAAAAAAGAAAATAAAAAATATACAAATGACAGAAAAAACATCTCCGTAAAGCATATAAAAAGTCAGATAGTCGTTTTGGTAAAAAGTTCCGGTTATTATCGCTCTTTCGTAAACGCCCGTCGAAACAGCTATTTTTCCCGATGCGTCTATTATGGCTGAAACTCCAGTATTTGCGGCAACTATTATCGCTTTACGGCTTTCTACTGCTCTGATCACATTTGCCATGAAGTGTTTGTACGGCCCAGACGAATCTAAAAACCATGCATCATTGCTGTTGCTTGTCAAAACTTTCGCTCCGGCTAAAACAAACCGCCTGCTGAGTTCAGGAAAGAAATTTTCCGTGCATATCAGAGAACCTGCGTAAATATCTCCATCGGTAAAAACAACAGTGTCATAGCCTTTGACTTTATTTAAATCAATATTATCCGCGCCTATTGTAATATATTTCGATAAACCAAGCGGCAGATATTCGCCGAAAGGGATAAGATGATTTTTTGTATGCATCGAAACATATCCGCCGTTGCCGTCAAAATAGAATACTGCTCCGAACAGTCTTCCGGTGCCGTCAAGATACGGAGCGCCTATGATATTGAATCCTCCCGCCGTTTTTGCAATTTTATCCGCAAAAATATAGGATTCTATGTCAGCAGGAATAAGATTTATTATCTCGCTTTCTGACCATACGTTAAGATCTGCACCTATTTCTGACAATTTTTCCGCAGCTTCTTCAAGTTTCAAAGTTGTCTCGGTTTTATACGAATTATCGAGTTTTTTATATTGTTCGATATTAGACTGTACAGCTGCCACGGTATATTCTTTATCACCGAAATTTCTGAACGAATTGTATCTGAATATTCCGAAAATCACTACAAAAACAAATAAAGCTGCCGCGGCAAGCAGATAAGTTTTTTTTCTTTTGAAAACCGCAAAATATAAAAATCCATTTATAAGCATTATGACAAAAGAAACGCCGTAAACGCCCGTAAATTCCGCTATCTGTATTATATATGTAAACAAATATTGGCTGTAGCCTAATAATGTCCAGGGCCAGCCTGTCAAAGCGTATGTTTTTATATATTCAAGAACAACCCACAGACAAGCCGACACAAGTACAAAAAGCCACGGTTTATAACAGTATCGTTTTATAAATGAAGAAAGCGCTCCCCAGATACCCCAGTATAATGAAAAATATAAACAAAGCGCGCCGTAAAAAAAGAACGCGATAAAATAATTGCCGGACAACAGCCGCACACTGTCGAGAACAAAGAAAACGCATAGCATATTTGCAACCAAGCTGGACAGAAAAGTGTAAAAGAAAGACTGCCTGACAGAAGAGTTAAAAATAATATGAAAAAGAGGAATTAAGGCTGCCCACATTAAAAAAAACAGGTTTATTTTTGGAAAAGAAAAAGCTGACAAAAACCCTGTAGATATGCTAAGCAATATGAAAAGATTCTTTTGTTTTAATTTCATTATAAAAACCTAATACTTAACTATGCTGCAAAACTAAAGGTTTGCTCCGCAGCATTTTTTATATTTTTTACCGCTGCCACAAGGACACGGATCGTTCCTTCCTATTTTATTTATGTCTCCAGCTTTAATTTTTTTATTTTGTTTGCTATCCAAGACTAAATTATGATTAATTTTATTTCCCTGCCCTTTTAAAGCCGCATCCTGAAGCGGTTTCATGATTCCCTGCGGTCTTATTTCGACATGAACTTTAAATATGTATTCTATCGTGCTTTCTCTTATTCTTTTCATCATCGACTCAAACAAGGCAAAAGACTCTCTCTGATATTCTATTTTTGGATCTTTCTGAGCATAGGCTCTAAACCCTATTCCTCTTCTCACTTGATCGAGTTCATACAAGTGATCTTTCCATGAAGAATCTATCATTTGCAGTAATACCATTCTCTGAATATGCGATAATAGCTCAGGAGTAAGCTGCTCTTTTCTTTTTTCATAAGATTCCATTACTTTTTCGTAAATGTCTTCTTTTAAAGCATCTTGAGTTATGTAATTTAAAGCATCTTCATTTTCCAGTTTATATTTTATCGTAAAAGTTCTTTGCAGCCAGGCTTCTATGCTTGCCCAATCCCATTCTTCTGCATATTTTGCCGAAGCCCAAAGCTGAACTTTTTCGTCAACGGACTCATTTATCATGTCTTTAATCGTGTCGGTTACGTCTTCGCCTTCAAGAATTTCATTTCTAAGTCTGTAAACAGCTTCTCTTTGTTTGTTCATGACATTATCGAAATCTATGAGCTGTTTTCTTATGTCAAAATTCATGCCTTCTACTTTTCTCTGCGCACCTTCGACGGCTTTAGATATCCACGGATGCTGAATGTCTTCACCCCTTTTAAGTCCGAGTTTATCCATCATATAAGCCATTCTGTCAGAACCGAAAAGCCTCATCAGTTCGTCTTCCATAGAGAGAAAAAACCGAGAAGAACCTGGATCGCCCTGCCTTCCGGCACGGCCTCTGAGCTGATTATCGATTCTTCGCGATTCATGTCTTTCTGTACCTATTATGTGCAGCCCTCCGAAAGATTTAACTTCTTCATTTTGTACTGGATCTCCCGCACCGAGAACTATATCTGTACCTCTTCCCGCCATATTTGTCGCTATGGTTACCGCACTTTTTGCTCCTGCCTGAGCGATAATTTGCGCTTCAAGTTCATGATATTTTGCATTTAAAACCTGATGCGGAATTCCTTTCTTTCTTAACATTGAAGCGATTTTTTCAGATTTTTCAATCGATCTCGTTCCGACCAAAACGGGCTGCCCTTTTCTCCAGCACTGTTCAACCTCATTTACAATGGCTTCATCTTTTTCCTGCTCAGTTTTATAAATTACATCTGGAAAATCTTTTCTTATCATCGGATTATTCGTCGGAACTTCCACGACTCCGAGTTTATAAATTTCCCAAAATTCTGCCGATTCCGTTGAAGCCGTACCCGTCATACCAGAAATTTTGTCATACATTCTGAAAAAATTCTGAAATGTGATCGTCGCAAGAGTTTGATTCTCTTCGGCTATTTTCAAATTTTCTTTTGCTTCTACAGCTTGATGAAGACCGTCTGACCATCTTCTTCCGGGCATAAGCCTCCCTGTAAATTCGTCAACGATTATCACTTCGCCGTCTTTTACGACATATTCCACATCTCTGTGATACAAATTATGCGCTCTTACCGCCTGCGTCAAATGATGTACCCATTCCGACTGCAAATCGTCATAAATATTTTTAATTCCCAAAACTTTTTCGGCTTTTTGTATCCCCTGCTCCGTCATGACTACGGTATGATTTTTTTCATCAACCAAATAATCGTATCCGACGGACAAATCGACGCCGTCATATTTCGCTTTTATTTCTTCCGCTTCGGTGATTTTTCTGCCTTTTAAGAGAGGCACTATTCTGTTGCATACGTAATATTTGTCCGTTGCCTGATCTCCAGCTCCAGAAATAATCAAAGGCGTTCTAGCTTCATCGATTAGAATCGAATCGACTTCATCTATAATCGCGTAATTAAGCGGCCGCAAAACTCTGTCTTCTTTGGTAATAACCATATTGTCCCTTAGATAGTCGAAACCGAGCTCGTTATTAGTAACATAAGTTATATCGCATTTATAAGCCGACCGCCTTTCTTCATTAGAAATATCATGCGAAACATTTCCTACGGTAAGTCCCAATTTTTCATGTATCGAACCCATCCACTCTTTATCCCTTTTCGCTAAATAGTCATTTACTGTAACAATATGCACGCCTTTTCCCGGCAAAGCATTTAAATACGAAGCGAGCGTGGCAACTAAAGTTTTGCCTTCGCCAGTACGCATTTCTGCTATTTTGCCTTTATGTAAAATGTATCCGCCTATAAGCTGAACGTCAAAATGTCTGAGACCTATAGTCCTGATGGAAGCTTCTCTTACACATGCAAAAGCTTCAGGAAGAATATCATCGAGAGTCTCGCCTTTCGTAAGTCTTTCCCTGAACTCCGCTGTTTTTGCTTTCAGTTCTTCATCAGAAAGTTTTTGAATTGAGGTCTCCAATTCGTTAATTTTTTCCACTATCGGCTTTATCGCCTTAATGTCTCTTTCATTTTGAGAACCAAAAATTGCGCTCAAAATACTTTTTAACATTTATTTTCCCCTTAAATAAATTATTTTATTAAACAATAATTATATAATTTATTAAGATAAAAAAGAAGCTTTAGAAGCACAAAAAATTTACTATTTCATGAAATGCGACATGATTACATTTGAGATAAAAATCATATTTTTTGGAAGTTTGACTCTGCCGTTTTCATTTATAAGCTTATTTTCCCTGAGAAGCTTTTGAAGAGCTTTTTTGTTTGACTCATTTTTAAAGGTATTTATGTCGGCGCCTTTATCAAGCAGGCGTAGTCCAAGCATTATTGCCTCCGCTTCATAATCTGTGTCATCTATAAAGTCATTTTCCTGTTTTACCGGCAATCCTTTCACAATCAGTTCCATATATTTATCAACGTCTATGATGTTTAAATATCTGAATCGGTTTTCATAGCCGGCGGCACCCGCACCGACAGCTATATATTCAAAGTTGCGCCAATAATTGCCATTATGCAGCGATTCTTTTCCGAGTTTCGCCCAATTCGATATCTCATAATGATTAAAACTATTGTCAGCCAAAATTTTTACGGCTACTTCATACATCTCTCTCTGTAAATCTTCGTCAACAGAAATGCCAGAATTAAAAAAAGGAGTATGTTCTTCAATATTTAAAGGATAAAGCGAAACGTGTCCGCAGCCAAATTTTACGGCCGTGTTCAAATCGTTCTCCCAATCAGAAACAGACTGTCCAGGTAAACCGTAAATCAAATCCAAATTAAAATTGTCAAATCCAGATTTAACGGCGGATTCATAGGCTTTTTCGAATGTAGCAAAATTATGAACTCTACCTATTTTTTTCAACATCTCGTCATCAACCGACTGAAGTCCCATGCTCAGCCTATTTACCCCAAATTCTTTAAGAATTTTAAGTTTATCGCATGACGTAGATTCTGGGTTTAATTCAAAAGTGAACTCTTTTAACGATCTCGTTTCGAAATTATCATTTACGGCTTTAAGAAGCGTTGAGATTTGTCTCTCGGAAAGTACTGAAGGAGTGCCTCCTCCGATATAAGCGGTGTCAATTTTTCTGTTTTTATGCTGCCCACAGTGCATAGACAGCGATTGCACATACTGTGAAGCTTTTTTTTCTTCGTATTCAACGGAGAAAAAATCACAGTAAAAACATTTTTGTTTGCAAAATGGTATGTGAATATATAATCCGAGCATATAAAAAAGCGCCGTTTTTCTAGACGGCACTTTTGAACACATTTATTTTTCCACTATTTTTGGAAGTTTTGCAGGATCTTTAAAAAGCTCCGCAATACCGCCTATTGAAGCTGTAACTCCAGTAGTTTCCAAAGGCAAAAATATTTTAGTTGCTTTTCCATCGGCAACTTTAGACAGAGCTTCAAGATATTTTATCGCGATAAGATCATTCGTGGGGTTTCCGTCATGGATTGCATTGTACACTACCTCAATTTGATATTTTTCGGCTTCGGCAACTTTCCTGATGGCTTCTGCTTCGCCTGTAGCTTCAAGAACCTGCTTTTCTTTCGTCGCTTCCGCTTCAAGAATAACAGCTTGTTTTGTTCCTTCAGCTTTAAGAATCGCAGCCTGCCTCAAACCTTCGGCTTCCAGAATATTCGCCCTCTTTTCTCTTTCGGCTTTCATCTGTTTTGACATTGCATCGGTAATATCTCTTGGCGGGTCGATTTTCTGTATTTCAACTCTTGTAACTTTAACGCCCCATTTATCAGTAGCCTCATCCATAACGACTCTCAATTGCGTGTTTATCTTTTCTCTTGACGTAAGAGTACTGTCCAATTCCATATCACCTATAACATTTCTAAGATTTGTCTGCGCAAGCTTTAAAGCCGCAAGAGCAAAATTCGCGATATTATAGACGACTCTGAAAGGGTCGGTTATCTGAAAATAAATAATAGCGTCAACAACTACTGTAACGTTATCTTTAGTTATAACACTTTGAGGTGGGACGTCAATAACCTGTTCTCTCATGTCGACTTTTCTAAGATTCTGGAAGAAAGGAATGATAATCGCTACTCCCGGATCTTCAGTTTTACTGTATTTTCCCAAAGTTTCCACAAGACCCTTTTCATGCTGCCTTATAATGTTTACCGAACTTGCAACTAAAATAATAACCGCAAAAACAATTACTAAAATTAACATCAGTATCCCGCTTCCCATAAACACCTCCTTAAAAATTCATTTTTTCCTTACTATAACTCTTGTTCCTTTTACAGAAATTATTTCCACAATACTCCCTTTTTCTATCTCTTCACTTTCAGAAAAAGCGCTCCATATCTCACCCATAACTTTCACAAAACCTTGAGTTTTTTTGGAAATTTTTTCCGTAGCTATGGCCTCTTTCCCTATTATCGCATCAATATTGGATTTCTCCGTATTGACATTTTTCATATATTTTTTTAAAAGAGGTCTTATAAACAAAACTGAAAGTACTGACGCGACAGAAAATATTATTATCTGAATCCATATTCCCGCTCCCAAAACGGAAGCTATTCCCGCAAAAATCGAACCTGCCGCAAGACAAGTAAAGAAAAATAAAGACACGGTGGCAATTTCAAGAATCGCAAGAATTAGGGCAGCAATAATCCATATTATCCAGCTCATGATTTCCTCCTCTATTCTTATATTATTCTTATGCGTTTTAAAGGCCAATAAAGAAGTAGCGCCTTTCCCTTTATATATTTATCTGGCAAAGGTCCCCAAAAGCGTGAATCAAAAGAATAATCCCTATTATCACCAAGCATCATGTACGAATTTGCTGGAACGGCGACGGGTCCAAAATTGTCTCTCATAAAAGTTGGAGGAACTGTTGTAAACTTACCGTTTTCCCATGCCTGCTGATATTCTGTTTCACTGTTGAATAGGTTAAAACTTTGAAAAATAGACGGATCTGAATAGCTTATATATGGCTCGTCAACCGGTACTCCATTGACAAATAGTTTTTTATCTTTTATCTCGACTATATCTCCCGCAACGGCGACACATCTTTTAATATAATCTTTCTTAATTCCCGCTTCTCTTTCCGATACAGTCAAAGCTTGAGTCGGACATTTGAAAACGACTATATCTCCTCTTACAATGTTTTTTATGGCAAAAATTCTCTTACCATCGCTGAAAGGCACATGAAAACCATAAATGAATTTATTTACAAATAGATGATCTCCTTCAAGAAGAGTTGTTCTCATGCTTCCGGAAGGAATTTTGAAAGCCTGAATAAAGAAAAACATTAAAATTGACGCTATTATGAGAGCAGACCATGCCGTATCTACCCACGAATAAACGTTTTTAAACAAACTCTGTGAAACTTTTCCCGTAAACTTATTCTTTATCAACAGCATAAACATTGCAACACAGAAAAGAATACAACCCGCGATAAAAAGTTTAACTTCCATTTTTTCTCCTTTAGTACGAAATCAATTTCTGTCAATCATCTATTTTTAATACGGCAATAAACGCTTCAGGTGGAATCTCTACTCTCCCGAACTGTCTCATTTTACGTTTTCCTTCTTTCTGTTTTTCCAGCAGTTTTCTTTTTCTCGTTATGTCTCCACCGTAACATTTTGCCAAAACGTCTTTTCTTACGGCAGAAATCGTTTCTCTAGCTATAATTTTATTGTTTACTCTTGCCTGTATTGGAATTTCAAACATATGTCTCGGAATTATTCCGCGTAGTTTTTCCGTAAGATAATGCGCGGCATTTTGCACTTTGTCTTTATGTACTATAACGGTAAAAGCATCAACGACTTCTCCGTTAATCATAATTTCAAGTTTAACTAAATCTCCAGGCTGCGGCTCTATATGCTCATAATCAAAAGAGGCATACCCTTTTGACACTGACTTTAATGCATCGTAAAAACCGACTATTATTTCCGCAAGAGGTAGATGATATTTCAGTACTATTATTTTTGCATTCAGATATTTCATTTGTATTTGTTTTCCCCTTCTTTTCTGGCACAAATCTAAAATAGCGCCGAGATAATCTACTGGGGAGATAATTGCCGCCTCGACATAAGGTTCCCAAATTTCTGAAATTTCTGAGTTGTTAAGAAATTTAGCGGGATTATCTATAGTTACAAACTGACCTTTAAGCGTTTTGACTTTATACACGACATTCGGCGATGTCACCAAAAGGCTCAACCCAAACTCCCTTTCGAGTCTTTCTTTGACTATCTCAAGATGAAGAGAACCCAGAAAGCCACATCTGAAACCAAATCCCAATGCTACTGAGGTTTCTGGAAAATAAACCAAAGAGGAATCAGAAAGTCTCAGTTTTTCCAAAGCACTTTTTAATGCATCATAATCGGAAGTGCTGTTAGGATATAAACCAGCAAAAACAAAAGGATGTATTTCTTTATATCCCGGATGCTGATTTTTCGTAGGTTTTGCGCTGTCGGTTATCGTGTCTCCAATTTTTATGTCGTGTATGTCTTTTATTCCAGCAACCATGTATCCGACTTCTCCCGAAGACAAACTGTCGGACTCAATCGGCCTTATTCTCATATATCCGACTTCCAAAACGTCATATTCCACATCAGAAGCTATAAATCTTATTTTCATTCCTTTTCGGATACTTCCATCAAAAACTCTTATTATGACAATAACGCCCCTGTAGGAATCATAAAACGAATCAAAAATTATTGCAGACAAAGGTTCGTCTAAGACAACTTTTGCCGGAGGAATGTTTTCAACGATGGAATATACGATTTCGTCGATGCCTATCCCTTCTTTCGCACTTGCGAGTATCGGCTCTGCATCAACGTTCAAACCTTCTTTCATCTGCTCGTAAGTGCTGTCAACGTCAGCGGTAGGCAAATCGATTTTATTTATAACTGGAATTATTTTGAGGCTCGCGTTTTTTGCAAGCATGGTATTGGCAAGCGTCTGTGCTTCAACGCCTTGTGTGGCGTCTATTACCAAAAGAGCTCCTTCACATGCCGCAAGAGCGCGCGAAACCTCATAGGTAAAATCGACATGACCCGGAGTGTCTATAAGATTTAAAATATATTTTTTTCCGTTTTTGTCAGTATAATTCATTCTTACGGCTTTCGCTTTAATTGTAATCCCTCTTTCCCTTTCAAGCTCCATTCCGTCAAGAATCTGATCTTTCATCTCTCTTTTGGATATTGTTCCTGTATATTCAAGAAGCCTATCGGCCAAAGTGCTCTTACCGTGATCGATGTGCGCTATAATACAAAAATTTCTTATGTTAGACATTGCTTTTTATTTTCCCACCTGCCTAATACATTTCTTTGCTTTTTAATTTTTTCATAATTTTAGTTATCGACTCTTTATCCTTACATTTTAAAATCTGGTCTGCCGCTTCCTTTGCATCTTCATAAGAAATGCTTCTTATGACTTTTTTAATTTTCGGTATCTGCGCCGGAGAAACGCTGAATTCATCAAGCCCCATTCCCAATAACAGAATAGCGTAGTAAGGATCGCCGGCCATTTCTCCACACATACCTACGTCTATTCCGGAGTCATGCCCTGCATCTATTATTCTTTTTATAAGCCTTAAAATAGCAGGATGTGAAGGTTCGTACAAATGCGTGACATTTTCGTTTACTCTGTCAACCGCAAGAGTATATTGGATGAGATCATTTGTTCCTATGGAAATAAAATCCAGCTCTTTTGACAGAACATCCGCGATAATCGCAGCGGAAGGAACCTCTATCATCGCTCCGACTTCTATGTTTTCATCGAATTTGATATTTTCTGAATGCAGGCTCTTTTTCACTTTTTCAAGTATCTTATTTGCTTCCCTGAGTTCTTCAAGCCCGGAAATCATCGGATACATAAGCTTTATTTTGCCTTCAGCTGAAGCTCTTAAAATTCCTCTCAGCTGATCGATAAATATTTCTGGATATTTTAAACAAAGTCTTATCGCGCGCAGTCCCATAAAAGGGTTCTGCTCTCTTTTCATATTTAAAAATCCAAGATTGGTAAGCTTGTCTCCTCCCAAATCTATGCTTCTGACAATAACGCTGTGAGGCATCATCATTTTAGCGACTTCCATATAGCTTTGATAATGATCTTTTTCCGAAGGCATAGTGCTGCGGTTAAAAAACATAAACTCGCTTCTGTATAGACCTATTCCGCTTGCTCCGTTATTTATAACGGATTTTACTTCATCGGGGTTGTCTATATTTGCCAAAAGCTGCACTGTATGTTTATCTGTAGTTTCCGCAGGCAAATCTTTCAGTTTTGCAAGCTCTTTGCTTTTTGCCGCCTGTATGTCAAGTTCTTTTTTATAATTGGCTATCGTCTCTTCGGTAGGATTTAATATTACAAGCCCCTGATTTCCGTCAACGATAATCACGCCTCCCGACAATGCGTTTGCCGAAATGCTTCTTAATCCTACGACCGCCGGTATTTCAAGGCTTTGCGCCACAATGGCCGTATGCGAGGTTTTACCACCTATATCGGTCGCAAAAGCTTTAACGAATTTTTCTCTTATTGCCACGGTGTCCGCCGGAGTCAGATTATGCGAAACGACTATCGACTCATTATCAATATTTGAAAGAGTTCTCTTTTCTTTACCCAGCAGATTTTCAAGTATTTTTTTTGTAACGTCTTGTATATCTTGTTTTCTTTCCCTGAAGTAGTCATCTTCTATGGCGTCAAAAGAGCGTATGATTTTATCCAAAACTTTAAATACGGCATACTCGGCGTTCACTCCATCTTCCACCATTTTTACGACATCTTTTTTCATCACAGGATCGTCAAGAATCATTAAGTGAACATCGGCGATTTTCGCATAATTTTCACCCAAAAGACTGTTGATTTTCTGATATGTCGTTTTAAGTTCGGCTCTCGTTTTTTCGATGGCTTCGTCTAAACGTTTTAATTCACCGGCGCGCTCATTTTTCGGTATTTCTTTGTGTATAAGAAAATATTCATCATCTTCAAGCAAAAATACCTTTCCGATAGCTATGCCTGGAGAGGCCGCAACACCTTTTAAAATAATATTTTTCTTTGTTAAGTGCATATTTTCTCCTATTCCACCAAATCCGAATTAAAAAGTTCTTCTATGGAATTCAAAGCTTCTATTTCGTCAGGTCCTTCCGCTACAAATTTAAGTTCGCTGCCGAACGCCGCCGCCAAAGTCATTACTCCCATAATGCTTTTGGCGTCAACTTCAAAATCATCTTTTAAAATTTTGACGTTTGACTGAAATTTTGAAGAAGTCTGCACAAGCTTAGCCGCAGGTCTGGCATGCAGCCCCATTTTGTTTGAAACCTTAATTATTTTTTCTTTCATTTCATAATCCTAAATATGAGATTAACACGCACAGTAAAACTACGCTGTAAAACATAAAAGTCGCACTCAAACGTCCGAAAATCATCGAGAAAACAAGCAGTGTTCCGAATATAAGAGTGTCCGGCACTTTTGCTGCAAAAAAATTCGTACTTAGTGGGCTAACAAAAATCATAAAATAAACAACCAAAGAGGCAATCACTAAAAGAAGACCGGCATATCTGGACATATCTCCTAGAAATTTAATTTCAAGTTTAGGGATTACTATAAGCATTTCTCTGTCAAGCTTGAAGCTTATAAAAAAAAGCCAGTATCTAATCGGTATATGCACGCAGTTGTAAGTAAACAAAAAAATCAAAGGCACAATCCAGCAATAAGCGGGATCTAAAACCCGCGAAAACAAAATCACGAAAAAAATGCTCAAAAAAGCTGTAAGCGGACGCAGCGTGCCCCAGAAAAATGAATCTCCTATTGCTGCCAAGGGACCTGACATAACGCTTTTTATAAAATTAACGTCCGGCAGTTTTTTGCCCATACCTTCGTCTTCGGCTATTTCTTTTTCGGCATTTGCAGCTATGGCAACTATTATATTTGCCATGTAAGGATGTGTATTAAAAAAACCCGTATGTCGCATAAGCGCTTCTTTTTTTCTATCAGGATTTAAATAAACCTTATCCAAAAAAGGCTTCAATATAAAAAGAAAACCTATATTTTGAAGCCTTTCAAAATTCCACAAAGCTTGTATAAAAAAAGTTTTTAGAAACATTTTTCCATATATTTTAAACATTTTTACCTTTTAATAAAGGGAAGTCGGATATTTTTAAAATTATACAGGACCGAACCAAACCCTAAAATTGGAAGAAGATACCATGCCTTTTTTAATCCAGCTATCACAAAAGCCGGAATCTGCAAATATATAAGCTGAAATATTACGCCGCCCAAAAACATTACTATAAGATAAAAAATAAAAGCTCTCAACAAAAATAAAAACAAACTAAAAAATACTCCTGCATTAATTTTCCATTCTTTCCCTTCTTTAATACCATTTTCAACCCATTTCATAATTCTTATATTCATATTTCTTCCATTGATGTCTATTTCTTTATAAAAATAAGCGAATGGAACGGCAAACAGTAATGCGCAAATTGCGGCTTCTTGTATTGAAGGATAATATTTGCATGCCCAAAATGTCGCGTTTATGCTGATTGACGCAATATCAATAGGCACTGCAGTTCCCAAAGGTATCGAGTTAATCCATACCATTTCAACTATCATTCCTATCCAAAGACCTATGCTTATGTCTCCCATAAGATAACCGAATAGCGGAGCGCAAAAAATAGGACGACATATCATAAACTGTCCGAATGCCGTAACGTCCATACTGCAAACAGCGGCAATAAACGCCAAAATTACAATGTTTTCTATGATCATATTTTTATATGTACCGACGTTTCTATCTCAAAATTAAAAGATTCTTCAGGCTTTAACGATTTCCTTACCAATGCTACGGCAGCACTTCCCTGATAAGTTTTTTCATAACCACTTTCGGAATTCGAAACAGTCTCTATCGGAACAATCCACATATCGCATTTTTGCGATAAAGTGATTTCAACTTCGATTTTAAAAAAATCATCATATCGCTTCCATACCGATATATCTTTTAAATCGGCGTTATCATCACCGGTTTTTGAAGAAAAAGCAAAAACCTGTTCTGGAGCAAAACACAAATCAATTTCCCACTCAGAGATATTTATTATTTCATAATGCACACTATACCCGCATTGAGAAGGAATTATTGTTTTAATTAATTTTATATCGCTGCCCGATACTTTCCCGATTCTTTCCAATATAAGCTTTGGATAAGAAATTTTGGCTTTATATTTTCCAAGTACGAAATCTCCCAGCTCCTGAAACCTAACAAAAGCAAAATCCTCACGTTTAGTTTCTATTGCAAGAAAATGATCAACTAAAGAAATTCTTCTGTGCCAATCATACGAAAGATATTTGTCAAGCCCGGCTTCTTTTACTTTGACTTCATTACTATGAATGGTATGCGCTTCCTGTTCATTATCGTTAGCAATAACGGCATTGGCAATATTATCGCGGAGATTTTTATGATAAGATTCATACCGTCTCGTAAGTACGTCTAGAAGATTGTGATTTATCTTTAAAATATCAAACTCAAAAATTCCGCCGCCAAGTCCTGCTTTAACGTATATATTCTGGCTCTTGCTTTCATATAAATATTCATCTTCCATATCACAATCAAAATCAAAAACCGTCCATGACGGATGTTTTAAAAACGACTTATTATACGTATTTTCCGCTTGAAGCAAAGAATTGTAAACGGCATTTCTTAAATGAGGAAGATACAAGCCGCCGAAAACACCGTGCCAGTAAGCGCAATTGCACTGTCCAGAATATAAGCTGTCCAGAACTTTTTCCGAATTAGGCTTTTTATTGTCCATATATTTTTTTATTTTATCGCTTACATACAACATTTTTTTGTGCATATTATTTGATTCATCATATTTGCTCAAAAAATTACGCCAAAAACCGCCGCGCAAAAATATTCTGGCTTCATTATCTGTACCATATCTTCCCAAAACATTTTCGAACTTTTGCTGAGTATCAGAAGGAAGCGCCCATTCGGACATTTCAAAATACGAAGCACAAGGCAGATAAACCCTTCCGGAGGATTTCTGCATCTTTAAAATTTCCGAAAAACCGGCAGTTTCGACTATATCAGAATTTTCCTCGAGAACGGCAAGAAATTTTTCAAGCCAGCCGTTTTCATAGACGTGTTTGTTTGTGCCCGGCCACATGCCGAATTTTTCACCGTCATCGGCCATAACCAAAATGTGATATTGTTCAGCCGGTTGCGAAACAATGCTTTTGAAATAGTTTAGGGTGTTTTCTATAGATTGAAAAGGAATCAAATACCTCAATCTTTGACTTATCGGAAAAATATTTAAGCGGTATCCCTGCTCTTCGGTAGTATAATATCCTCTTAAATTTTCAGCATCCATTCCGGCAGCGGCAAAAGAAGCGTCATCAAGCACCGTGTACTCTATTCCCGCTTCACACAAAAATTTTGCAAATCCCGGCTCCCAGACTCTTTCAGCAAGCCATACACCGTTAGCTTCTTCGCATCCAAATTTATTTTTTAAATAATTCGTAAGCTTTTTTATCTGCCCTATTTTATCTCTGTCCGGAATCGAAACCATTATAGGCTCATAATATCCTCCGGAAAGAATTTCCAAATTTCCGGAAGAGACAAGCTTTTTGACATTTTTTATGTAATCGGGATGTTCTTTAGACATATACTCCCAAAGCATGCCACTGGCGTGCATGCTCCATTTTATCGATGGATGATTAAGCATGACCTGCATAAAAGGTTTATACGAAACCTGATAAGCTTTTTCAAAAACCCAGCCAAAATTTCCTACGGGCTGATGATTGTGCGTACAAAAAATAAATTTTACCTTGCTCATTTTAATTTACCTGTTATTTAATGCACATTCCTTTTCGATTATACGGAAAACATCTATTCTGTCGTCATCCGGTAAAATTCTTCCTTCTATTTCAATTCCCTTGTGGTGAATTTTTTCTAAAGCCTCTACGTCTTTATTGTCTACAGACAAATTGCAAAGAAGCTGTTTTTTCCCATCAGAAAAATGCATGCCGCCTACATTTACCGATTTGATTCCGACGCCATTTTCTATCATATCCAAAACATCGGAAGGGTTCGAAAAAAGAAACATCGTTTTTGTTCTGTCATATTTTCCGTATAAAGCGTTAACGGAAACGTCTTCTACCGTTTCTATCTCCAGCTCGACATTGCTCGGAACCGCCATCGTCAAAAGCATCTGCTGCATGCGGTCGTTGGCTACTTCATCGGACACTACAACAATTTTATTTATGTCTATAACTTTAAGCCATCCTTGAACTATTTGACCATGCACAAGCCGATCGTCAATTCTTACAAGTTCAATCGTCATAAACAAATACCCCTTTTATTTCATCTTGCTAAGCAGCATCTTTTTTACATTAATTACGCTTTTCTGTCCATCGATAAACACTTTATCGGCAAGCTCGGAAACGTCTTTTGCCGTCTTGACAGCAAATAAAGCTGACAACACCATAGGAAGATTTACCCCAGCCAAAATTTCCGTATTAAAAGATCTGCACGTCGGCGCTGCTGCATTACATGGCGTTCCGCCAATCATATCCGTAAGAATCAAGACCCCATCTTCATCGCTTATATTTTTAAGCAAAGAGTCAATTTTTACCTGCATATTGGCAAGACTATCCTGTGATCCTCTGTTTAAAGCATAAATATTCGGATGTTTTCCCGCAATCATCTCGGCAGAACTCAAAAGTTTCTGTGCAAGTTCCCCGTGAGCGACAATAATAATTTTAATCATTTCCTATTTTCCTTAATTATTTTCATTAAAGCTTTTACCAGTTTAAAACTGTCGTGGCGGGCGTAAATTTCATTGGAAAACAGGATGTTTTTTACTGTCTTTATTTTTACTTTATCAGCTTCAACCTGATATGAGCCGTATTTTTTATATCTTGCAGCGACATTATTCGGAATTTTTCCTCTGTTGATCAAAACGCAATCTATGATTCCTTCATAAGAATGCTTTTCTATCGCATTAATATGATCGGAGAGTTTATAATCTGTAGTTTCTCCGGGCTGCGTCATAATATTGCATACGTATATTTTATAAGCTCTGGACGATTTTACCGCGTCAACAACGCCGTCTATCAAGAAATTAACTATTATTGAAGTATACAAAGAGCCAGGTCCGAAAATCATAACGTCGGCATTTTTCAATGTTTCCAGCACTTCAGGTGCAGCAGGTGGATAAAAAGGATCCAGCGTTATTCTTCCGATTCTTTTGTTCGCTTTTGATATCAGACTTTCGCCTCTTATTATTTCCCTGTTTTCAAGTTCTGCTTCCAGAGTGATGTTTGAAAGAGTCGCAGGCAAAACTTTCCCTCTTATCGCCAACACTTCTCCGCTTTTGGCTATGGCATTGTCAAATCCACCGGAAATTGCGGACATCGCAGTCAAAAACAAATTGCCAAACGAATGCCCTGCGAGAGTTCCTTTGGCGGGAAACCTGTATTGAAAAAGCCTCGACATCAAGCTTTCCTCTTCCGAAAGAGCGACCAGACAATTTCTTATATCGCCCGGAGGCAGCACTCCCAATTCACTTCTGAGTATCCCCGAACTTCCACCGTCGTCTGCAACATTAACTATGGCAACGATGTCGCCGAAATATTTTTTCAATCCTCTCAGAAGTGTCGATAACCCACTTCCTCCACCCAAAGCGGCAATGCTTAAATTTTCCACATTATTTTCCACGTAAAATATCTCTGTGACTGACATTTACCTTATATTTTCTGTTTTTCAAAAAATCTGCAAGCTCTTCCACAGTAAAAACCGACCTGTGCCTTCCGCCCGTACAACCAACGGCTATCGTAAGATGACTTTTTCCTTCTTTAATATATCCTGGAAGAGTTTTTTCTATAAGTTTTGAAAATATATTGAAAAAAGACAAAAATTCTTTTTGTTTTCTTATGTAATCTTTTACCGCTTTGTCGCATCCCGTTTTAAATTTCAACTCATGCACATAGTTGGGATTAGTGATAAAACGCACATCAAAAACTATGTCAGCATCAGAAGGAATGCTGTATTTATAACCGAAAGAAGTTACTGAAATATTTAAATTTTCTTTTTTTGCGGACGTCCCCGTAAACTTTGAAATCCTGTCTTTAAGTTCTCCGATGGTCATATTCGATGTATCGATAACTTCATCCGCTATTACAAAAATTTTATCTATCACTTTTCTTTCAAGTTTTATACCCTCCATAACAGAATTGCTAAGTGGATGTTTCCGCCGCGTTTCGGAATATCTTTTGATAAGAACGTTTTTATCGGAATTAAAAAAAATTATTCTGTAATCTATCTTTTTATTCTTTAATATTTTAAGAATGTCCGTGATGGAATTTATCGACTTTCCTGCTCTGGCATCCACGCTCATTGCCACATTTTTATATTTTTCCGGATTTTTCAAGCATATGTCAATGAAATCTCCCGTCATTTGAAGAGGCATATTGTCAACACAGATAAAACCAAAATCTTCAAAAATTTTGAGCGCCTGGCTTTTCCCCGCGCCCGACATGCCCGATACTATATAGAACTTTGTCTTCATATTTTTTCTTTTGTAGAAATGATTTTTTGAAGTTTATTGCTTAAATCTTTCGCCGTAAAAAGACCTTTATTTTTAAGCCTCTGGTTAAGGCTGGCAGTTTCAACCAATATTGCAAGATTTCTTCCCGGTCCTACGGGAATAGTAACTTCTGGAACTCTTACCCCAAGTATATCTGCAAAATATTCGTCGATTCCCACTCTTTCGTACTTTTTAACCGATTCCCACTCTTCGAGTTTTATTACTAGCTCAATATGCGATTCATCAAGAATGTTCCCTATGCCGAATAGATTTCTGACGTCGATAATGCCCACGCCTCTTACTTCAATCAAATGTTTAGTTATTTCAAGTCCCGAACCGACCAAAGTCCTTCCCGAGCGTTTTTTTATATCTACTATGTCGTCAGCAACAAGCATATGTCCTCTTTTTACAAGCTCAAGAGCGCATTCGGACTTTCCGATCCCGGCTTTTCCGACTATCAACACTCCAAGCCCATAAACATTTGTGAGAACGCCGTGTAGTTTTATTGAAGAAGCAAGTTTCCCTTCAAGATAATAAATCAAGTCACCTATAAATGATGATGAGTTTAAAGTAGTTTTTATTAAAGGCACTTCAAGATCCGAAAATACTTTTATCATAAATTCGGAAGGTTTCAAATTCCTTGTCAAAATGCAACATGTAGAGTTTTTATGCGAGAAAATATTTTGAAGAAACTCAAACTGTTTCTCGCCAGGCAAAGAGCTTAAATACGTATATTCACCTGTTCCTATTACCTGAGTTCTTTCATAAGGAAAATGCTCAAAATAACCTGTAAATGCAAGACCCGGCCTATTAATATCGGAAACAGTGATTTTTCTGTCCAAGCCGCCTTTTCCAGTCAAAAGTTCAAGCTTTAAATCTTCGCTTTTTTCTTTTAAGAGAGTGCCCACATCCAAAAGCGGCATTAATAAGAGTCCTCTTGTTGTATGATCTTTATTATTTCTTCTTTTGCTTTTGCGTCTCTTATAGCCTGTCTTAAAAATTTATCTTTAAAAAGCCTAGATATTCTCGACAGCGCCTTAAGATGCTGCCCCGCGACTTCAACCGGACCTACCAAAAGAAAAATGATATGAACTGGCTCACCGTCAAGAGAATTAAACTCTATGCCTTTATGAGAGATCCCGAGAGCACCTACCTGCTCCTGTAAAACGTCGGTTTTTCCGTGCGGAATCGCGACGCCCTGCCCTATGCCGGTGGAACCGAGTTTTTCGCGCTCTAACACGACTTCAATAATTTCATCAGTCTTTTTAACTTTTTTTGTAGCTTTCAGCATCTCCACAAGCTCTACAATCGCAGATTTCTTGTCTGTAGCTTTGAGCTCAACATTAATTGAATCCGAACTTAAAAAATCCATAATCTTCATTTTCTATCCTCCGCTGATTATTCTTATATCGTTTTTTATCTTACTTCTTCGGGTTCAAGTAAAATGAGCGAACCGCCATCACTGCGGTACAACGCGTTTACCTTGTCGGTTTTACTATTTAAAAACATATACACTTTATATCCCAAAATGTCCATTTCACTTATAGCTTCTTCTATGCTAACGGGCTTTAAATCAAAGCGTTTAATTTCCGAAATTTTCGTTCTCGAATCTTCCATGGTATCATAAGAAAACACTTCCGATAAAGAACTTTTCTTTTCTTTGGAAACTTCAAGATTTTCTTTTCTGTGTATTTTTGAAATTTCTTTCCGCTTTCTGAGTTGTTTTTCAAGTTTATCTACGGTGAGATCTATTGACGCGTAAAGATCGGGAGATTGCTCTTTTGCCCTGAAAGTCATCTTGCCGACATGAAAATTGATTTCCGTTATCTGTCTGTTTTTCTCAACCGATAAAATAACATGAGACCAAACGCTATCACCGTCAAAGAATTTGCCGGACTTTGAAACCTTTTTACGCACATAAGAATCAATTGCGCTGGTAAGTTTAAGATGTCTTGCCGTAATGTTAATCTGCATTTTATATCTCCTTTTATATCAAATTCTTTCACTGATTTCAACGCTTTTTACATCTTAAAATTTTCTCCGAGATATACTTTTTTTGCCTTTGGATTTTCAAGAAGCTCTTTAGCATTTCCTTCCAGAAGTATTTTGCCTTCATAAATTATATATGCTCTGTCTATAATTTCAAGAGTCTCTCTTACATTGTGATCGGTAATGAGTATCCCCAAATCTCTGGTCTTAAGTTTCGCTATTATTCCCTGAATATCCGAAACGGTTATCGGATCTATTCCTACAAAAGGTTCGTCAAGAAGCAAAAATTTTGGGTCGTTTACCAATGCTCTGGCAATTTCAAGCCTTCTTTTTTCGCCGCCGGAAAGAGTAATGCTGAGCTGCTTTCTGAGTTTGGTAAGACCGAAATCCTCAAGTAGATTGTTGACTTTCTCCTTTTGCACTTTTTTTGAAACCGGGAGCATTTGAGCAATCGCGGACAAATTATTTTCAACGCTGAGACCTCTAAATATGGAAGGTTCCTGTGAAAGATAACCGACGCCAGCCCTCGAACGCTGATACATCGGCCAATTTGTTATCTCTTTATCATCGAGATAAATGCTGCCATCATAGGGTTTAATAAGCCCGACCGTCATATAAAACGTAGTTGTTTTTCCCGCGCCATTAGGACCCAAAAGTCCCACGACTTCTCCCTGCTTAACGTGAATATTCACTCCGTTTACAACCATTCTGTACTTATATTTCTTAAAAAGTTCTTCTGCTCTCAATATCATTTTATTTCATCTTCCATTTCAATCTTTCCAGTAACTTTACCATTCATTAATATTTTTTTATTATCGTCAGAATTATAGAAAGTCATTTTGTCGGCTTCATAGAGACCTTTTCTTCCATCATAATAAACGTCCGCAACCGGCCTTTTTTTGTCTTTTACCGTGACAACGCTTGACGTTTTTTTATAGAAAACCGCATTATCCGAAACAATCGTTCCTGAAGAAGTTATTATTTCTACATCTTTATAAGCGCTCAGCATTTCGAGGTTCTTGTCCAGATATATCTCTTTGGCGTTTAACATAAGAGGCATTTGAGAATCTTTCATAAAATATTCCACAAAAGTCTTTTTTCCCCAAAGTTTTCCTTTTTCGCCTTTTAAATCGTATGACGCGAAATCGCCGTAAGCTTTTACGAGTTCATTTTCATCGGTTTTCGAAAACAGTTTTACATTTCCGGAAGCATTAACGAGTTCTTTTGTTTTATCGTACGTCATTTTATAGGCTTCTATCGTATTTTTTCCGTTAACAGCTTTTGAATTGCCTCTGGAAATTGTAATATCTCCTGATCTCCTTATTTCCATCTCATCGCCAGTTATAACGGTTTTTTTTGAAGAAAAACCTTCGGCAAAGGATAAAACAAAAAAACAAAACAACAAAACTAACGAACTAAAGATTCTTATTAAGTTCAACTCTTTGTTTTTTAATGATAATTTTTTCAAGATTTGTATCCGCCTCAAATCCTTTGCCATAAACGATTTCATTCCGCCTTGTCAATTTGACATTATTGTTACTGAAAACGACATTTTTTTTGGCATTATATTGTAAATCTGTCGTTTGAAGATGTTCGTTATTAGCGCTGTCAACCGTACATTTGCCATAGCCTAAAACGTCATAAGTATCCAAATCTATAGCGGCGGATTCAGTTACAAGTGTCGAAACATATTCGCCGTTTTTATAAAATTTAATTTTCGGCAATTTTAAAACGGCTTCTTTTTTTTCTTCGTTAATAATTGCAGAGTCCGATTCCAAAACCATTTTAAGTTTTCCCTCTTCTGTTTCGGTTATCGTAAACTGCTCGACCAACTGTTCGACCATCAGCGGAGTTTTTTCAATAACAGTTTTTTCCTGTCTGCAGCCGAAACATAAAATAAAAACTGCAAAAACCGCCGCGTAAAATTTAATTTTTCTTCTTTGTTTTCCATCTTTCATGGAACCACACCCATTGTTCAGGATATCTTTTTATATGCTCTTCCAAGACCAAAGAAGCTTTTTGAGTAAGATTTATCACGTCTTTATCGAAATCTCCGCAAGTCTCTATTGTCAACGGTCCAGAAACGACGGTTTTGTGTCCGTATTTGTCGATTCTTTGATCTATGCCGACTAAAACTTCCGCGCCCGTCTTTAAAGCTAAAACCGCAAGTCCAGAAGGCGTCCATGCTGGTCTGTCAAAAAAGTTTACAAAAACGCCAGGAACGCTTGTATCCTGATCTATAAGCATGGCTATTATTTCACCTCTTTTGAGAGCTTTAAGAAGTTTTTTGCCCGTATCGGGAGCGTCTCTTAAAATAACACGAACATTTTTGCCCATCCTATAATTTACGAGCATATCGTTCAATTCTTCTATATATATTTTTTTTGCTACAACGTTTACGGGAAAACCCATATCTGCAACCGCCGCAGCCGTAATTTCCCAGTTGCCGGTATGCGCGCTTACAAAAAGTATACCTTTTCCCCTTTTTATCCCTTCTTTTATAAGATGGCTATTTTCAATGACGGAAATGCTTCTTAAAAAGGCGGGATCGATTTTTGGAAAATTGGCAAACTCAAAAAAATTTTTTGCCTGATTTATAAAAATTTCTTTTGTTATAGCGGCTATCTCTTTTTTAGTTTTTTTCTGGAAAACCCTTTTTAAATTTTGCTTAGCTCTGACCCTTGCACTTATCGCAAAATAATAAGCCAGTATGCCAAAAATTTTCGCAAGTATGGTAACGGAAAATCTGTAAGGCAAAAATAAAACTATCACTGTGGCAAAATACGCACCGTAATAATAGCATTTCCTTCTGACGTTTTTAAATATCGCGGTTATTTTCATTTATATTTTTCTAAAACTTCTTTCCACTTGCCATTAGCTTTCAAAAGCGTTTCAATAACATCTCTGACAACACCTTCGCCGCCTTTAAAAGAAGAAACCATATCTGCATGTTTTTTAACTTCCTCTACGGCATCCAATGGACATGCCGCAAAGCCCGCAAGCATCATTACCGGAATATCCACTATATCGTCACCGATATAAGCCGCTTCACAGGCTTTAATTCCGGCTTTGCGCAATATGTCGTTAAAAGCGGTTTTCTTGACCATACAGTCTTGCACCAAATAATTTATTCCCATACTTTCGGCACGACATTTTACCTGTTCGGACTCTCTTCCGGTAATCCACGCCGTTTTTATAGGAGGCACTATCTGTTTAAGCTCATGATAACCGAGACCGTCTTTGACATTCCACAATTTAATTTCTTCTCCATTGTTAAAAACTATAATTTCGCCGCGCGTTAAAACGCCATCGACATCACAGGCAATAAGTTTAATGCCTTTGGCCTTTTTAATCAGCTTAACTTTGGACTGCGTCATTTTGCTGCCCCTGTTCAATTTGTTTAGGCTGTTCTGCTCTTATTTCTTTTTTTGATTTATCCAGCCACGGCGTTATCTCCGGAGGAAGTTTTCTCATGTAAGGTTTTAAAATAATATTTAAAACAAAAAAAATAATTATCAAAATGACTAAAATAATAAACGCCGTAATGCTCATCCATCTATAAGTAGGTATCCACGGTCTGCTTTTATCTTTATTTGATAAATCTTTGGATTTGAAAAAATCAGTAATTTTCATTTTACAGCCTTATCTATTGCAATCGCTTGCTTAAGAATATCCTCTAAATATTTAAAATTAATACTGTTTGCTCCATCTGAAAGAGCCTTTTGTGGATTTTCATGCGTTTCAAGAAAAAGGGCCGCCACGCCGACCGCACACGCGGCTTTTGCCAAAGGCATTACGAATTCTCTGTCCCCGCCGCTTTTTATACCTTGTCCGCTAGGCAGCTGCACGCTGTGCGTAGCGTCAAAAATAACCGGAGACCCTGTTTTTTTCATTATTTCCAATCCTCTGAAATCGACAACTAAATTGTGGTAGCCAAAAGAAACTCCTCGCTCGGTTAAAGAAATTTTATTATTGCCGAACTTTTGCGCTTTTTTTATGGCATTGTCCATGTCCTCAGGGGCTAAAAACTGGCCTTTCTTAATATTTATCGGTTTTCCAGTAAGAGCGCAGGCTTTTATTAAATCCGTCTGCCGTGACAAAAATGCCGGAATTTGTATCATGTCCACAATTTCACCGGCAATTCCCGCCTGCTCTTCTGTATGAACATCTGTAATAACCGGAAGATTTAGTGTTTCTTTGACTTTCGATAATATCTTAAGTCCTTCTTCAATTCCGGGTCCCCTATAAGACGATATTGAAGAACGATTTGCTTTATCATAAGAAGCTTTAAAAATGAACGACACATTAAACTTATGGGCAATCTTTTGAAGTTTCGCCGCAATTACCAGCGTATGTTTTTCGCTTTCTATAACACATGGACCCGCAATCAAAACAAAAGGCAGATTGTTCGCCAACATTATATTCTTACCGATTTTAATTTTTTTATCTGACATTTACATATCCTTTTATGCCGCTCTATCGTAAAAATTTTTCGACTTTGAAAATATCTTCCGGAATATCAACGCCTACTGAATCTTTGGCGGATACTATAATTTTTATTCTTTTACCGCTTTCAAGGATTCTGAGCTGTTCAAGGTTTTCTGTTTTTTCAAGCAACGCGGTTTTCAATTTTGAGAAACTTATAAGAAAATTTTTTTTGTATCCATATATGCCCATATGCTTGAAATACTTGACATTTTTTATTTTATCCCTATTATAAGGTATAGCGGAACGTGAAAAATATAAAGCGTACCTATCTTTGTCGAAAACCGTTTTAACTATATTGGGATTATTTATGTCTTTTTCTTTTTTTATGGGAAAAACTGCTGTAACGCACTCGAGTTTCTTATTTATTTTCAGTTCTTCAGAGATAGAATCTATCAAAGTAGTATCGATTAAAGGTTCATCACCCTGTACGTTAATAAAAATTTCGTAACCGCTTAAATATTTTGCAGCAGCAAAAGCCAATCTATCCGTTCCGCTTTTACAGGTTTTAGGTGTCATAAAAACTTCACAGCCAAAGTCTTCTACAACTTTATAAATTCTTGCATCATCGGTAACCGCGGCAATTAAATCTATTTTTTTACACTTTCTGACTCTTTCAATGACATGACATATAAGAGCTTTCCCTTTTATTAAAGCCAAAGGCTTTCCCGGAAACCTACTTGAAGCATACCTCGAAGGAATAATAACTGCCGTTTTCATTTTATTTGCATTTGTAAAAGTCTATTATTGTTTTTTTAAGTTCGTCATGGCTAGTTGTTTCCGTACCGAATTTGGCAACGACTATACCTGCGGAAAAATTGGCAATTTCTGCGGCGCTTACCAAATCCGCTTTTGCGGCCAGGGCCAAAGTCATGGTAGAAATAACGGTGTCCCCAGCGCCAGTAACGTCATAAACTTCTTTAGCTCTCGTAGGTATTGTCGTAACTTTATTATTGGGCTGTATCAAAGTCATCCCCATTTCGCCGCGCGTTATGAGAACGGAATCAGATTTTAACATTTTTAAAATCTTCTTTCCAAGATTTTCAATATCCTGTTCCGTAGCAATATTTTTGGCATTCATGCCTTCAATCGCTTCTTTCGTGTTAGGCGTTATCGCTGTTACTTTTTTATATTTTTTGAAATTTTCTATTTTAGGGTCGACGGTAATCGGGATTTTATGTTTTTTCGCAAGAAAAATAGTTCTTTTTAAAACTTTTTGACTTATGACGCCTTTGCCGTAATCAGAAATTATTACTCCATCGGCTTTAGGCATAAGAGCTTCAACATTTTTTATTATTTTCAATTCGGTCGAATGTGAAAATATACCTTTAATTTCCCTGTCAACCCTTACTACTTGCTGATTTGTGGCGATAATTCTCGTCTTTATAATCGTCGGTCTGTTAGGGTCATAAACCAAATAATCCGAATTAATGCCTCTTTCCTTAAGCATATCAATCATGGCTCTTCCCGTATTATCTTCACCGATTGTGCTTACGATTATTGCTTTTGCTCCTAGAGAAGTAATATTGTTAGCGACATTTCCCGCGCCGCCTAAAGTTTTGGTTTCTTTTGTGATTTCGACTACGGGAACAGGCGCTTCTGGAGAAATTCTTGCGACTTTTCCCCATATGAACTTATCCACCATAGTATCGCCGATAACAAGAATGGTCTGTTTCTCAAACAAGTTTAAAAAATTAATAAGTTTCATGAAGTCTCCGTATATTTTATAAATAAGATTTATTTTTTAAATAATCGCAATAATCTTTAACGGAATCTTCAAGTTCCATAAAAGGTTTGTCATATCCGGCCGCACGAAGTTTTGTCATATTGGCCTGCGTAAAATATTGATATTTAAGTTTAAGATGTTCGGGCATTTCGATATATTCAGCGTTTTCTTTTTTTCCTAAGGAAATAAACATGGATTTCGCTATATCGTTCCACGTCCTCGCTTTTCCAGTGCCCAAATTGAAAATGCCGGTCTTTGAAGGATTTTTAAGAAAAAACCAGATGACGTCGACAACATCTTTTATATAAACAAAATCTCTTTTCTGCCAGCCGTCCGCATATTCCTCTTTATAAGATTTAAAGAGTTTTAAAACGCCTTTTTCAGCGACTTCATCATAACTTTTACATATGATGCTTCTCATATCGCCTTTATGATATTCGTTGGGGCCGAAAACATTAAAAAATTTTATTCCCACAGCTTTATCCATATACTTATTGCTCTGCAGCCATAAATCGAACATATGCTTCGAATATCCGTACATATTCAGTGGAAAAAGTTTTATAAGTTTTGATTCTTCATCATCATAACCGTTTTCACCATCTCCATACGTCGCCGCAGAAGAAGCGTAAATAAACGGAATCCCGAGTTCAAAAGCCCATAAAGCCATAACTTTTGAATATTCATAATTGTTTTTGATATAATAATTTGCGTCAGTCAGCGTCGTGGAGCTGCATGCTCCGAGATGCACTATAGCTTCGGGTTTGGGAACCTGTCTGTTAATTACGGCATTATAAAAATCATTTTTTTGTATATAGTCGTAATATTTTTTCCCTGCAAGATTTTTCCACTTTTCCGACTCGTTTAAATGATCTACAACAAGCACGGTGTCTATGCCTTCTTTATTAAGTTTCCAGAGAAAACAGCTTCCTATAAAACCCGCGCCGCCAGTTAAAATTATCATAAAAACTCCTTGCATTTTTAAAAATCTATTTTATAAAACTCCCACATACTATGTCAATGAATTACATGGCGAAAAATTACGAAAAGACCAAGATTTAGATGTTTATTTGTAAAAAAAATTAATAAAATATATAATATTAAAAATTTATAAAAGGAAGAAAAATACGACCCCGCAGATTATGGGTCGCTTTTTTTAATTAATCAAATATGAAAAGAAATGACGTCAGAAATATAGCCATTATTGCACATGTTGATCATGGAAAAACGACAATTGTAGATTCTTTGCTTAAATATGCAGGGCAATTCGACGTAAAAGTCGATGAAGCACAGGAAATGGTTTTAGACTCTAATCCTTTAGAGAGAGAAAGAGGAATTACAATTCTTGCAAAATGTACTTCGGTAAATTTCAATGGAAATACAATCAATATTGTGGATACACCTGGACATGCGGATTTTGGCAGCGAAGTGGAAAGAGTTTTAAAAATGGTAGACGGTGCAATACTTATGGTAGACGCAGCCGAAGGTCCTATGCCGCAGACAAGATTTGTGCTTCGCAAAGCGCTGGCTTTGGGACTGTGCCCAATAGTCATTATCAATAAAATGGATAAACCACATATAAATCCCAGCAGCGTAATAGACGATGTCTTTGATTTGTTTATGAAACTCAGCGCAACAGACGAACAGTTGGATTTCCCGATACTTTACGCTTCTGGACGTGACGGCTGGGCAAGCAGAGTAATGGAAGAAAAAGGCGTAAACATAAAACCTGTTTTTGACGCTGTATTTGAATATGTTCCTCCACCTGATGCCGATGATAGGAAACCCCTGCAAATGCAGATAACTATGCTTGACTACAATAATTTTCTCGGACATGTCGGAATAGGGAGAATTTTAAACGGTACTGTCAAAAAAGGACAACCCGTAGCTTTAGTTAACTCCAAAAAAGGCACATCTTCAGCAAAAATATCAAAAGCTGTAAGAATAGATAAATTTTTAGGACTTGGAAAGGTTGAAGTTGAACAAGCAAGGGCTGGAGATATAGTGTCAATAGCAGGACTTGAAGGCGTTGAAATTGGCGATACGGTTTGCGGAATTTACGATATTTTACCGCTTCCTCCTCTTTCTATAGACGAACCTACTGTGTCCATGGATTTTCTTGTCAATGATTCACCTTTTGCAGGCCGCGAAGGAAAATTTTTAACAAGCCGTCATCTTAAAGAAAGACTTGAAAAAGAGGCGCAAACAAACGTCGGGCTTAAAGTCGAGCCTCTTTCAGGAGAAGGAAAGTTTAAAGTTTCGGGCAGAGGAGAACTTCATTTAACGATTTTAATTGAAACTATGCGCCGCGAAGGATTTGAACTTGCCGTATCTTCGCCGGAAGTAATTTACAAAGTAAAAAATGGACAACTTTGCGAGCCTATGGAATATTTGACGCTTGATATAGACAGCCAATATCAAGGCGCGATTTTTGAGCTTGTTGGGAAACGCTCTGCAAAACTTGAAAATATGGCAAGCGAAGGAGAAAATAGAATAAGATTAGAATATATAATTCCATCAAGAGCGCTGATAGGTTTTAAAAGCGAATTTCTAACAAATACCAGAGGAGAAGGTATAATGCATCACAGTTTTTACAATTACATGCCTAAAGTAAACATTTCAGATTTAAGAAAAAACGGAGTTTTTATAGCTTTGGAATCCGGCAAAACTACTGCTTATGCTCTGGATAATCTACAAAGCGGAGGCATTTTTTTTGTCGACCCCGGAGTTGAAGTTTATGCGGGAATGGTTGTGGGACAAAATTCAAGAGATAAAGATTTAGTCGTTAATCCATGTAAATTAAAAAAATTAAGCAATATGAGAAGCAAAGGTTCTGACGACGCTCCTATGCTTATTCCTCCGATAAAATTCAGCCTTGAGCAAGCCGTTGAATATATTGCTCCCGACGAACTTGTAGAGGTAACGCCGTCATCGATAAGACTCAGAAAAAAAATACTAAACCATTTGGCTAGAAAAAGAACGAGCAAAAATGAAGAGGAAGAAGAATAGCCGGGAATAAAAGGTTTATCGGGAATGTCAAAAATATTGTGTAAAGTGTCCTTTTGACAACATTTACTTTCTTTACATCTTTATACGATTCTGCTTTATCAAATTTCTTAGTCATTTCCAAGCTGCCAAGCTACTCAATAATCACCACTACCCTTCTGTTTGCCATTCGGCCTGCCTCATTGTCATTTGCTGCTGCCGGTAAGACCGAAGACAGACCTGTATAATTTATCTTTTCAGCGGGAATTCCGTTATTTATAAATTCATCACACACTGCTTTTGCTCTTAATCTTGATAACTTCTTTGGCATTTGTTCCGTTGCATCCGCATGACCTTCTATTGATATTTTATTATATGTATATTTCTTTACCGCTTCACTTTGTTTTTCCAACTCTATTTTCCAATGCGGAGTTAATTCATATTTTCCCGACATAAATTTTACTTCAAACGATTCTATTATCGGCTTTAACATTCTGTTTTCTATTTCTTTCTTTTTTTCATAAAGCTCTTCATCGGTGATTTCTCCTGAAATATTCTTTCTTTTCTCTTCTACCTTTTTTGCCTGAGCCAACTGCGCACTTCTCTTTTCAGTCAATATTTTTTCTTTCTCTATTTTTATTCTTACTTCCTCTTTCCTCTGCTCTTCTGCAAGCATTATTTCATACTCCATTATACGCGCGTCCTGCTTCACTTCTGGTTCTTTTTTAAACTTTTGATATTCCTGTTCCGCTTTTTTTATTCTCTTTGTACGTTCTTTTTCGGCTTTTATTTTTGCCTTCTCATAAGCTTTTATTTCGGCATCAATCTGTTTTTCCTCTTCTCTTGCTTTTTTCTTTGCCTCTGCGGCAAGCTTTTTCTCATAAGCATTTCTTTCTTTTTCCTCTTTCCTTGCCTGCTCTAAGTCAGCTTTTAATATTTCTCTTTCTTGTTGTTCTTCTTGTATTTTTGCTTTCTCGTAAGCTTTTATTTCTGCTTTTAAGCGTTCTGCTTCTTCTTTAGCTTTCCTTGCTTCTTCCTTTGCCTCTCTCTCTGTTTCCGCAATCTCTGCTTTTTCTTTTTCAATTTGCTGCTGTTGGGCTTTTGTCTTTTCTCTTTCTTCTTGT